>JAFAHQ010000330.1 GCA_019237135.1 Alphaproteobacteria bacterium | reverse complement strand
GAACAATTTCGATCCGAACGCCACCGTTCCGGTACCGGCCGGCGGCTTTGTCAGGCGCGTCGCTCACACGCCGCACTACGACGGTGTCAAGAAAGGTGCACCGACACCGGTTATCGTCGGGATCTTTGGCCTGGCGCCGGTCGATCTAAAATTGGTCGATCCGAGCAAGCCGGCTTGGCGCCAGGTGTAGCGCACGCTCGCCCAGTCATAAAGGGGGCCAGGCTTGGGAATCGTTCGCTTCGCGCTGAAATATCCACATACCTTCTATGTGATAGCGGCTCTGATCCTGTTTCTCGGAGTGACCGCGGCCGTCGAGATGCCGACCGACATCTTCCCCGTGATCGACATCCCGGTGGTGTCGGTGATCTGGCAGTACACCGGCCTTAGCACGACCGAGATGGAGCAGCGCTTTACCACCTACAGCCAGTACGCGATCAGCACCAACGTCAACGGCATCAAGGACATCGAGGCCGAGACCGTCAACGGCGTCTCGGTGCAGAAGATTTATTTCCAGCCGGATGTGAATCTCAGCCTGGCGATGTCACAGGTCGTGGCCGCCACGAACGCGATACGTTCGTTGCTGCCGAGCGGGACCCAACCGCCGATCGTCGTGCAATACAGCGCCTCGGCGGTTCCGGTCCTGCAGATCAGCCTCAGCTCCGATTATCTGAACGAATCGCAACTCTACGACTACGGCATTTATCGGCTGCGGCAGATGATCGCGCCGATCCACGGCGTCACGTTGCCGACACCGGCTGGCGGCAAATACCGCCAGATCATGGTCGATATCGACCCGATAAAGCTCCTTTCGAAGGGCCTGACACCGCTGCAGGTCGCCAATGCGGTCAACGCACAGAATCTGACCTTGCCCGGCGGCGACGAGAAGATCGGCAAGACCGATTACACCGTCCGCACCAATGCGATGCCGCCGACGATCGAGGCGCTCAACGAAATCCCGGTCGCCTACCAGAACGGCGCCACCGTGTTCTTGAGAGATATCGGTCATGTGCGGGACGGCAATCTGGTACAGCAAAATGTGGTCCGGGCAGACGGCAAACGCTCGGTGCTGATCAGCATCATCAAAAACGGCAATGCCTCGACCCTGACTGTCGTCAATGCGGTCAAGCGTATGCTCAACGTCGCACGGGAGGCGGCGCCGCCCGGGATGGTCATCAAGTCGCTGTTCGATCAATCGGTGTTCGTCACATCTTCGCTGATTGCCGTGCTGCGCGAAGGGGCGATCGCCGCCGGGCTCACGGCGCTGATGATCCTCATATTCCTCGGCTCGTGGCGGCCGACGGTCGTCGTGATGATTTCGATCCCGCTGGCGATGCTGACGTCGCTCGTCGTTCTCTATTTCCTCGGCGAGACGATCAACACGATGACATTGGGCGGCCTCGCACTCGCGGTCGGCATTCTCGTCGACGACTCGACGGTGACGATCGAGAACACCTACCGCCTGCTCGACGAAGAAAAAATGCCGTTACCGCGGGCGACATTGCATGGTGCCGCCGAAATCGCGGTGCCGACGCTGGTCTCGACGCTTGCGATCAGCTGCGTCTTCACCTCGGTGGTCTTCCTCGAAGGGCCGGCGAAATATTTGTTCACGCCGCTCGGCCTCGCCGTGGTGTTTGCGATGCTCGCCTCCTACGGCCTGTCGCGCACCCTGACGCCGATCACGATCGGCCAGATGCTGAAGGGCCAGCATGGCGTCTCATCGGCAGGCCCCCTCCCTAACCCGGCGGAAGGAAGGGTGGAGGGCTTCTTCTCCCGTTTTCATGCCTCGTTCGAGCGGGGCTTCGAGCAGATGCGCAAGAGCTATGTCGGACTGCTCAGAATACTGCTGACTCGCCGGGCCATTGTCCCGATCGTCGCCGCGCTCATTTTGGTACTCGGCGCCGTGATGTTCGTCTTTGTCGGGCGCGATTTTTATCCAGCAATCGATGGCGGCATGATCCAGCTCCATGTCCGAGCGCCGCCAGGCACCCGCATCGAGACGACGGAGCAGATATTCCAGGCGGTCGAGGACAAGATCCGCAAGGTCATTCCGAGCAAAGACCTCGACCTGATCGTGGACAATTTCGGGGTGCCCGCGCGTGTCTACAATTGGGCGTTCGCCGACGGCACGACGATCGCGGTCAATGACGGCGTGATTATGGTGTCTCTCAAAGAGGGCCATGCGCCGACCGCCTACTATATCCGCAAATTGCGGCAGGTGCTGCCGGCGGCTTTCCCCGAAGACCTGTTCTATTTCCAGCCTGCCGATATGGCGACGCAGATTCTGAACTTCGGGCTCACCGCGCAGATCGACGTGCGAACCGTCGGCTATGACCGGGCCAACAACCTGCGCATTGCCGAGGAGCTGCGGCGCAGTATCGCCGCCATCCCGGGGATCGTCGACGCGCACATACAGCAGGAGGTCTATGCCCCCGACTTCTACGTCCAGATCGATCGCGCGCGGGCTCTGCAGTTTGGCAATATGGCGAGCGATATCGGCAACAATATCGCCACGAGCCTCGCTTCGTCCGAGACGGTCACGCCCAATTTCTGGACCGATCCGACGAACGGCATTCCCTACTTCATCGCGGTGCAGACGCCGCAGTACCAGGTGCACTCGCTGAATGACCTCGGCAACACCTCGGTCAGCACTCTGATCTTGTCGCCGGCAACGCAACCGGTTCCGGGACAGCTCGGCAATGTCGCGGCCTCCACGTCAGTCAGCACGACGACCGCGCTGCCGGCGACGCTGCCGGTTCCGGGAGAGCTCAGCAATGTCGCGACCTTCACGCGCGACTCGGTGCCGGGCAGCGCCAACCAGGCCAATATCCAGCCGGTCTACGAGGTTTATGCCGGCACCCAGGGCCGCGACCTCGGCAGCATCGCCAGTGCCATCGACAAGATTACGAGCGACCTTAAGCCGCAACTCAAGCCCGGCAATACGATCCAGGTGACCGGCCAGATCGACAGCATGCATCAAGCCTTCCGCGACATGATGATCGGCCTCCTGTTCGCCGCCGTGTTCGTCTACATGCTGATGGTCGTTAACTACCAGACATGGGGCGACCCGTTTGTCGTGATCCTGGCGTTGCCGGCGACCTTCTGCGGCATCGTCACGATGCTCTACATCACCGGCACGACCCTCAGCGTTCCGTCGCTGATGGGTGCGATCATGGCGGTCGGGGTCGCCTCGGCGAACTCGATCCTGCTCGTCACTTTCGCGCGCGAGCAGCAGCTCGCCGGCAGCACGGCATTCGATGCTGCGATCTCGGCCGGTCATACCCGTATCCGGCCGGTATTGATGACCGCGACCGCGATGGTCGTCGGCATGATCCCGATGGCGCTCGGGCTTGAACCGGGCGAGGAGCAGAACGCAGCGCTCGCGCGCGCGGTGATCGGCGGCCTTCTGTTCGCCACGCCGACGACCCTGCTCGTCGTGCCCTACCTGTTTGCACTGCTGCGCAAGGGCAATGACGGAAAGGCGGCCCATGGCGTCTTCGAGGAGGTTCCCGAATGAACGACCTTGCGCAACCCTCGCAGCTGAAGCCACCACCGCCGCGCCCGCTGCTTCCGGCACCAGATCACGATGCCCCGGAAACGCCTTCAGGCGAACCGCCGGGGCGAGGTGGTTCCGGTGGCCGGCTGCTTGGGCTCGGCGCGCTCCTGTTGTTTATTGCTGCACTCGGGCTCGGCGTGTGGCGTCATTACCAGCAGCACCGTCAGGTCATGGATACGGCCGAGCAGCAGGCCGATTTCGTCCCCACGGTCCGCGTCCAGGATGTTACCCAGCGGCTCGGGACAGTGCACGTGACATTGCCGGCGACGACGCTTGGCTTCGAGGCGGCAAATATCTACGCCCGTGCCAGCGGCTATGTGGCGAAGCGCTATGTCGATATCGGCGATCACGTCAAGGCCGGAGAGCTCCTCGCCGAGATCACCGCGCCCGAAATCGAGGCTCAGGTCGCCCAGTATCAGAATAGCCTGCAGCAGGCGCATGAGACAACGGGCCAGAATCAGGCGCAACAGGCGTTGGCCGGGGTCACCTGGGGACGCGACTCGGTACTGGTCAAGCAAGGCTGGGTGACCTACCAGCAGGGCGACGTTGACCGGTACAGCCTACAGGCCCAGCAGCACGCGACGCAGGCGGCTCACTTCAATACCGCGGCGATGCAGGCGCAGCTGAGCTATTTCAACCAGCAGAAGATCTATCAGCAGGTCGTGTCACCATTCGACGGTGTGATCACGCAGCGCAACATCGACGTCGGCAGCCTGATCACGGCTGATGCGTCGGGCGGCACGTCGATGTTTTCACTGCAACAGAGCGACGTCATCCGGATTTGGGTCTATGTGCCACAAGACTCGGCCTTCGGTGTCAAGCCCGGCGTCGAAGCCGTCATTCGCGTACCGGCGATGCCTAACCTCACCTTCGATGGCAAAGTGACGCGGATCGCCGATGCGCTGCAGCCGGGCACACGGACGCTGCTGACCGAGGT
>JAFAHQ010000166.1 GCA_019237135.1 Alphaproteobacteria bacterium | reverse complement strand
TGCAAAATCTTCTTCGACAACCCGCAGCGTTTCTATGGTCTGAAAGTCGACCCCGCCCGCTTTGGCGCGGCCCATTGAGGGAGGAAGCACAATGCCGAAAATTCCGGCGGAGCGTCTGAACGAGATTGGCAGAGCATTGTTTATCGCGGCCGGCACGCCGCCCGCGGAGGCGGAGATTGTCATGCGGCATGTCGTTGCCGCCAACCTCGCCGGCCACGATTCGCACGGAGTGATCCAGATCCCAACCTACATCGAGCGAATCAAGGTCGGCCACATTATCCCCGGCGCGCCGTGGAAGATCGTCCAGGAATCGCCGACAACGACGGTTGTCGACGGCCATTGGGGCTTTGGCTACGTGGTCAACGAGCGGGCGATGAAGCTGACCATCGAGAAGGCCAAGTCCACCAATGTCGCGGCTGCCACCGTATTCCGCCAGGGGCATATCGGTCGGGTGGCCTCTTATACGTTGATGGCGGCGCGGGAAGGGATGATCGGCATCGCCACAGCGGATTCCGGCCGCTCGCCAAAGGCGGTGGCGCCATTCGGTGGGCGCGAGGCGCGTCTCGGCACCAACCCGATCTCGATCGCCATGCCGTCCGACCTTGAGGGACCCCTCTATCTCGACATGGCGACCTCGGCTGCGGCCGCCGGCAAGATTGCGCTCGCCGTCGCACGCAACCAGCCGGTACCCGACGGCTGGATCATCGGCAGCGATGGCAAGCCAACCAACGACCCGAGCCAGCTGCGGCAGGGCGGAGCATTACTCCCCGTCGGCGGCACCGAAGGCTACAAGGGTTATGGCCTCTCGGTGATGGTCGAAATCCTGTGCGGCCTGTTGACTGGCCTCGGCTTTGGCGTGGAGCCGACCGGCCGCCACAATGACGGCTGCTTCATGGCGGTGTTCAATGTCGAGGCCTTCCGGCCCCTCGCTCAGTTCAAAAAGGACATTGGCGAATTGGCTGCGTATTTGAAGGCAACCAAGCCGTCGGAGGGCAGCAGTGGGGTCTACTATCCAGGTGAAATCGAGCATCTGCGCGAAACGGAACGCCGCGAAAACGGCGTCGAAGTGGAGGACGCCACCTGGTACAAGCTGCGCAGCTTGGCGGAGGGCTACGGCCTCGCCGACCAGCTGGGCTTTACCGAGTTAGAGTGAGGACGAACCGGCGAAACTTGGCGAAAGCGGGTTCGATTACGGCAGCAGCTCGGGCAGAGACCGGATGATCCGGTCCGGCCGGATCGAGCAACCGGGCGGGAGCCCGGCGTCGTAGCCGTCGTACCAAATCGCGTAGATCCCGAGCCGCTGCGGTGCGGCGATCTCCCATTCGATGTTGTCGCCGACCATCCAGGTCTCGTGGGGCGCGACGCCGAGCGCTTCCATCGCATGGGTATAAGCGCGCTCTTCGGGCTTACCAAAGCCATGCTCGCCCTCGATCTGAATGTGGTCGAAACGCTCTTCGAGGGCGAAGCGGATCACCTTGGCGCGCTGCGGGCCAGACGCGCCGTTTGTGACTAATGCCAGCCGCACCCCCAGCTCTTTGAGGCGGTCGAGCGTCTCGTGCGCACCGGGAAACATGCGAAGCTCGGCTTCATGGATCTCGTTGAAGCGATCGGCCATCGCGTGGCAGATCTCGGGTGGCGGAACCGGTCGTCCGGCAGCACCCGCCAGCCCCGTGAAAGCCTTCGAGACGATATGGCGGCGCGCTTCGCCGATACGCGGGCGCCAGTCCTTGTGTCGCGCCGCGTCTGACCAGAGATGTCGCGAATAGGCCTGGATCGCGGCGACCACATCGTCCGGCGGATGTGGCCCCAGCTCTTTGATAAACGCTGCAACGACCCGCCGCCACTGACCCGGAGCCTGACCAAAGGCCGCCAGGATCGTGTCGTCCAGATCGAACAGAATCGCGCGGGGCAGGTTCTTCATCAGGTGATCGCCGCGGGCGCCTGCGGCACCCCACTCCAGAACTCGCCGTCATGCCCGAAGAAGATTCGCGCACCGGCAGCTTCGAGATTGGCCAGTTTGTCGAGGGAAGAGAGCATCGCTTGCCGGTCGTATACCCGTTGCGGCAGCCGCCGCTCGCGCAGGGTCCGGCAGAAATAGCAGGCATCCGCGGCGAGCACGACGTCACCCGACGGGAGGCGCACTCGCAGCGATTGATGACCCGGCGTGTGGCCGTAGGTGGGCAGGCAGACGACGCTCGCGTCGCCAAACAGGTCGTGCTCTCCGTCGATTTGGATCAGCTTGTGCCCGAGATCGAAATCAGCTCGGTTGTAGCCGTGTGAAGCGGCGATCTCGGGGTCCATCCCCGCTTCCCACTCGCGTTTTTGAACGACCATGGTCGCGTTAGGAATCAGAGCGTTGCCGCCGACGTGGTCGAAATGAAAATGCGAGTTGACGATGATGTTGATCTTTGCCGGATCTCGGTCGATCGCTTCGAGTCTGGCGCTGATTTCCTCACCCGGTCGATAATGAAACGAGAAGAGGCTGGTCAGGCGCGTTCCGACCCGCCCGGTGGGGTCGTGCTGGCAATCGGGATGCAGTCCGGTGTCAAAGAGGACTGTCCCCCTGGGGTGCTCAATCAGATAAGCGGGGATCGGCAGGTCGGCCCGGCCCTCTCCGCCTTCCATCAGGCGGCCGAGATCGCCGGTCAGCCTGCCGCAAGTCAGCGCGAAAAGCTTCACACTCAAAAATCAGCCCTCCTCAACGTTGCTGCACCTATCCGGCAGTCTACTCCGCGGCTGATCTGCGTACCACGTCGAGGAGCGGGTGCAGCGCGCTGCAGTGGGCAGGGGGCTCGGGTGCATCTGGCGGCGGCCTCACGTAGATTGGGTCGTGCCAGTTAGTGGGCAGCCGAGCTCGCTACATGCCACCGCCGCCACCGTCGACGCCACCGCGATCGCGCATATTCCCGTAGTTCCCGGGGGAATAGGGTGCGTAACGTGTCTGGTCCTGCGTGACCATTCCTTCAGCGCACCCCACGAGCGCCAGCGCGACGAGAATCGCGGCGAGCCCTGTACGCCAGTGCACTACAATATTCGCGACGCGGGACGCCGGCGGTCAGCTACTTGCCCGCGCCCGCTGGCGTCGATGTTTCGCCTTCAGTTTGGCCTTGCGTTTGTTCGCCCGGATTGTCTTGCTCGATTTGACCGTTTTGTTCACTTGGAGCTCCCGATCTGGATGCGACTAAGCCATTCTACCCAGTCTCACCGACATTGGCAAAGTAGAGCCTCGGGTCGGCGGCGCGGATATGGGCTTCCGGGAGGCCCAATTCGCGGCGAACAATGTTGGTGCCTTGGACCAGCGAGACGCATTTGTAATAAGCGATACGGCGGCTCAGACCCTCGCGGCCAAAGCCGCAATCGGTCGTGATGACCAGCCGCTCGGGCGGGATGAATTCGAGCGCCTTCCTGATCAACGCGGCGACATGCTCGGCCGGTTCGACGGTGGTGATGCAGTGATTGACGACACCGATGCCGATCTTCTTGTCGGTCTTGTATTTGGCGAAGAGCGGCAAATCTCTGCCGTCGCTCGAGGCGCATTCGAAGGTGATCACATCGGCGTTGAGCTGCAATAGATGGGGCAGAGCGCGCTCGTAGCTCGGCACTTCCCAATAAACCCGTTGCTGATTGGGATTACCCCAGCAGGTGTGCACCCAGATCTCGGCGTCGACGCCGGCAAGCTGACGGTTGAAGGCCATGGTCTGGAATTCGAGATCGGCGTCGGTGCAATCGGGCCGGGTCGTCAGCCCGTGATGGCGCGGCTCCTCGACCTGGATCAAGGGACACCCGGCCGCCGCCAGTTCGCGCAATTCCATGTTCATGATGTCGCAGAGGTCGAGCACCATCGCTTTGTCGTCGGGGTAGTGCTCGTTCCACAGCATGCTCGCCAGGGCCGGCGCACATATGGCGCCGAACTTGACGGGTCGGTCGCTAAGGCGCTGGGCGATCTGCCACAATGCTGCGTATTCGAGCGGACCGCGGCTGAGCTTTTCTTTGACGATCGCCGGCTGGTAGGCCTCCTGCACCTCCCACAGGATTTTGCCGGGGCGAATGTCGTGCCGCGCCATCCAGCCCTGCGAGGTGCTGCGGTGACCGTGGATGCCGCCCAACCGCTCGATCGGATAGAAGAACCACGACTTGCCGCCGACAACGAGGTCGAAGCGGCTGTCCCCATCGGTGACGATGTCGAGCCCGGCGGCCTCCTGCGCGTTGATGATCGCCGCGACCGCGTCGAGATACTGCTCGCGGAACAGCGAGTCACCGAGTGCCGCCTTGAACGACCGGCCATCGAGGCTGCGGTCGAACCACAATGGCCGCGGATAGGAACCGGTGATCGCGGTCGGCAAGATCATGTCGCGAGTAGTTTTCAACATCGCCCGGTCCTCGCTACTGGTTCTCAATCACCGCCGAAGATCGCTTCCGGTAGTAATGCCGAGACGACAAAGTTCGGCACGTCGACGACATTGGAGATGCGCAAATCGACGGCGACCGAGCAGATCACGTAGGCCTGCGGGCGGCTGAAACCGCGCTCCTGCAGCAATTCCATCATGTTCAGGACGGCGTTGCGGCAAGCCAGGGTCAGGTTCTCGGACTCGATCTCGCCTTCTCGATTGATCGGCATGCCCATGACGCCGAGGAAACGTTCCGGTGCGGCGTAGCGTGGATCGATGAAGTAGCTGGTCCGGGAAAATACCGGTGCGGTGAACTTGCGCCGGTTGACGAGACCCTTGTGCACCTTGAACCGCACGACGGCGGTCGCACCCATCTCGACGGCAGTCACACAGACTTCTCCGTCACCCTGCGCGAAATGGCCGTCGCCGGTTGAGAACAGACCGCCCTCTTTGAAGACCGGGAGGAACAGCTTTGCACCTTTGGTCAGCTGCTTGACATCGAAATTGCCGCCGTTTTCGCGCGGCGGGATCGTGCGCAGGCCGGCGAGGCCGCAAGGACCCGTCGGCACCGCGCCCGCCGTATCGGGTGGAAACGCCAGCCCACCCCTGTCGATGACCCTCTGCTCGCGCGCCGTCCACTCGGCAAGCTTCGTGGCCGATGGCGCTACGCCTGAGACTCCCATAAACGGCCCGCCGGGGATGCGCACACCCGGGATCTCGGCTGAGGTAGCCCAGCCGTCGCGGATCTGCCAATGCGCGAGGAACGGCTCGGTCATCACGTCGCGCAGAAAGCCGAGCCCCGGCATAATCATGCTGAACGCGACCGACTGCGCGATGATGTCGGTGAATTCGATTTCGAGGATGTCGCCCGGGGCAGCACCCTTGACGAAGACCGGCCCCGTCAGCGGGTGTATTGCGCCGGCATCGAGCGACGGAAAATCCGCCACCGTTGTCCCTGGCTTGATCTGGCCGTCGAGCGCGTCACGCGTCTCCAGCGCCACTTCTTCGCCTTCGCCGACCTCGACGATCGGCGCGATGTCTGGGTGAAAGCGGTTGTGGCCGAGGTGGGGCTCGTGTGCGAGCCGCTTTGCCCGATCGATGCGGATAGAATGCATTAACGTGTCCTCCGTGATCAGTCGAAGGTGAGCACAGTGCGCGCGACCTCGCCGGCCTTCATCGCGCGGAAGGCCTCGTTGATGTCGCTAAGGCGGCCGCGCTTCGTCACCATGGCGTCGAGGTCGAGGCGGCCCTGGCGGAAGAAGTCGAGATAGAGCGGGATGTCGGTGCGGAAGCGGTTCGAGCCCATGCGCGAGGTTTGCACCTTGCACTCCGGCCGGATCGCCATCCACGGGAACTCGATCATCGCGTCCGGCGGCAAAACGCC
>JAFAHQ010000035.1 GCA_019237135.1 Alphaproteobacteria bacterium | reverse complement strand
CCCTTGTAGGTCCCCCCGTTCGCGTCGTCGACCGGGAAACCAGCCACGTCCTCACGGCTGATGTTACACGCTAGCGTTCGGCCGGCAAAATGCTGAGGCCCTTCCGGGGACAGCGTCTCCGCCGGGGCGTCGGTGAAGCGCAGGTTGTACCGGCTTAGACCATCGAACACGGGAACCACCAGCCGACAGGTGCCACGTTGCGCGAGCTGCCGCTCGAGGATGAAAAACGCCGTTAGCTGATCGACCGTCCCGTGCATCTGCTCGACCGCCGCGGAACTGTGCAAGGCAGGCGAAGGCGGGGTCTGGTCGCTCGCTACGGTACCGTCGGTACCGTAATCGATCCGGTAGTGGCGATCGGTGCCGTTTCGGCGCACATCGCCATGGTATTTGTCGGGATGCACCGAGTCTTGGGCGAGGCGACCGTGTACCTCCGAGTGGCTGTTTAGATCGACAAAGACTCTGGCGATGCCGCGCGTGTCCAGATCCGTTGCGACCGAATACCGGTCCCCCGACGCGGTAACCCGAGTGCGATTGGTCAACACGTGGAAACCGGCAAAGCCGTAGACTTCGATCCGCAGCTCGACCGGGTCCGATTCCTGCGCCGGCGCCGCCAGTGCGCCGAGGGTGACGAAGCCCGTAACCGCGATAGCTGCCAGGAGCGTAAAGCGAACCAAGAACATGGCTCACGATAATCCCACAGCCGGCTCATTGCTGTCCAGGTTAGGGTGTTCGCCGGCGCGGAGGCTGGGTGTGCCTGGGCTTCGTCCGATTGCAGCCGGACCCCACTTTGCCCGATCATGGGTCGTGCCCAGTCTCAGGAGATACTGGTTGACGCGTTAACCGGAAGGCCTGCTGTCTCGATCGGCCCAGATTGACGAGAGGAGAGTTGCCATGCGGCTTCTCGGCGTTTTCCCCGGCGTGCTTCACTACTCAAAGATCTTTCTTCGCCTCGAGCCGATCGGCCTTGAGCTCGTCGCCCAGGCTGCGCGGCGGGCAGGACATGAGGTCCGGCTGATCGATCTACAGGTCGAGAACCAGCGCGCCTATTTCCGAATGCTCGAAAGCTGGCGGCCGGATGTTATCGCCTTCTCGTGCAACTACATGCCGCACGTCCCCGAAATCGTGGATCTTGCTAAAGCTACGAAGCACCGCTTCCCGCGAGTGTTCATCTGCGTCGGAGGCCATAGCGCCTCGTTCACCGCTGCCTCGATCATCGAGCACGGCGGGGGCGCTATCGACTGCGTGCTCAAAGGCGAAGGCGAGGCCGGCATGCCGATGCTCTTGGCCGCGATCGAGGGCGGGCATGATCCGGTAACTGTGCCAGGTGCGGTCACTCTGGACGGAGAGGGGCCCCCGCCCGGCTTTGTCCATTCGCTCGATGATTTGACACCGGCGCGCGATTTGCTGCGCCATCGCCGGAAATATTTTCTCGGCACGCTCGACCCCTGCGCCACGATCGAGTTTTCGCGCGGCTGTCCGTGGGACTGCTCCTTCTGTAGCGCCTGGACTTTTTACGGTCGAAGCTACCGGCTGATCACCCCGGAGCGGGCGGTCGAGGATCTGCGGTCGATCCGGGAGCCGGGGGTCTTCATCGTCGACGATGTCGCTTTTCTGCAGGAACGGCACGCGATGGCGATCGGTGAGGCGATCGCCCAAGCCGGCATCAAGAAGCAGTATTACCTTGAAACCCGTGGCGACGTGCTGTTGCGGCACAAGGAAGTCTTTCGCTTCTGGAAGAAGCTGGGCCTCGAATACATGTTTCTCGGCATCGAGGCGATCGATGAGGAGGGGCTTCAGAAATTCCGTAAGCGGGTCTCTCTGGGCCGCAATTTCGAGGCATTGGAGTTCGCGCGCTCGCTTGGGATTTATGTCTTGATCAATTTGATCGCCGATGCCGAATGGGATCACGACCACTTTCGCATATTGCGAGAATGGGCGCTCGAACTGCCGGAAGTGGTCAATGTCAGCGTCAACACACCCTATCCCGGGACCGAGAGCTGGGTTAGCGAGGGCGGGCGAGTGGTAAGCCGCGACTACCGGCTCTACGACATTCAGCATGCGGTTCTGCCGACCAAGCTACCGCTCGCGGAGTTTTACGAAGAGCTGGTAACCACTCAGCAGGCCTTCTATCGCAAGCACATGGGCTGGCGGCGGCTGATCCGGACGGCTGGGGTTGTTGCCGGTCAGCTCGCGCGGGGTCAAACCAATTTTCTCGGGAGTCTATTCAACCTCGAACGCGTGTTTCGGCCCGAATATCTGCTCGCCGACCATGCAAGGCCGGTCGATTACCAGATCCCGCTGCCCGGGGCCGAAGGCATGCGGCATCAAGGTTCTCTGTACATACACGCCCCGCGAGGCCGCAAAGGACGTGCCATTGATGCGGCAACCGAGCGCTTTGTCGACGAGACACGTATGAGCACGACCTCCTAAGGTGCGCACAGATCAACGTCAACGCTCCCCGGCGCGGACGATCCGGGTCGCGGCGCGGCCTTCTGATGCCTCGGTGAAGCAGGGTGGCCAGTGAGGTTCGCGCTTGCCTGGCGGATCCTCACTTACGACAAAGGGCGCACGGCTCTGGCAGTGGCCGGGGTGTTTCTGGCGATCGTCCTCGTCTTTGTCCAGCTCGGCTTCTTTATCGCGGTGCCGCAAGGCGGCATGTTGCTTTACGACCGGACGCGGTTCGATTTGCTGATCGCGTCGACCAGCTACGAATATCAGGTCCAGCCTGGAGAATTCCCGTTGAGCCGGTTGGATCGGGCGAAGACTGCGCCCGAGGTCGCGCTGGCGGCGCCGCTCTATTTTGGCTCGGCGAAATGGCGCAGCGGTGAGGACGGCAAGGCGCCCGACGTCTTTGTCATCGGTCTTGATCCGCGGGACCGGATTTTCGCTAGCGCGGACATCAATCTCCAGCTCAGTGTCCTCGATCGGACAAACACCGTCCTGGTGGATAGCATGACGCGATCGATGTTTGGCCCGCTGACGACCGGGCGGACGGTCGAAATCGATGACGATAAGGTGAAGATCGGGGGAAATTATGTCCTCGGAACCGGCTTCATGGGGCTCGGTGTAATCCTCGTCAGCGCCCAGAATTTTGTCCATCTCTTCCCCTACCGCCAGCTCGACCAGATCAATCTCGGGTTGATCCAGCTGAAGCCGGGGGTCGATCCAGACCATGCCGCGGCTTCGTTGCGCGCGCTCCTCGGCGGCGATACCCGGATCTTCACACGTCCGGAGCTCGAAACTCACGAGACCGCGTATTGGACGACCCGAACCTCGGTAGGCCTGCTATTCGGCTCCGGACTCATCATCTCTTTCATTGTTGGGGTCATGGTTGTCTATCAAATACTTGCGACACAGGTCAGCCGCCAGCTGCCGCAATTTGCGACCCTGAAAGCAGTCGGCTATGGCGACCGCTTTCTCAATGGAACTGTGATCATAATGGCGCTGCTGATCGTTCTGGCCGGCTTTTTTCCGGCGCTGGCGGCAGCGTTGGGCGTTTACGCCGTTATCCGAGAGGAGACCTTGCTTCCTGTGGAGATGTCGGGGACGCGCATCGCCGCCGTGTTCGTGGCCACTCTCGCGATGGCGGCGGCCTCGGCTTTGCTCTCGATGAGCAGTCTGCGGCGTGCCGATCCAGCTGATCTGTTCGGATGATCGCTACACTGCGCCCCGGACGCGAGCGGCGATTTTTCGGGTTTGTTCCGCTCGCGTGGCGGAATTTGCTGGCGAACAAGCCGCGTCTGCTACGCTCGAGCGGCGGGATCGGCTTTGCGGTGCTGTTGATGCTGATGCAGCTCGGCTTCGAAAGAGCCTTTTTCAACGCCTCGCTCGAAGTCATCCGACTGCTCGACGGCGATATCCTTCTTCAGCGCGCCAGCAAGTACCGGTTCGCGACGAAAGACCCGTTTCCGGGCCGAGATCTGGAAGCCGCACGCGCCGTACCCGGCGTCGCAAGCGCATGGCCGCTCTATGCGGCATGGCATGAGCTATTCTGGCGCAATCCGGCCGATGGTGAGAACTTTCTGGTGCGTGTGTTCGCCTTCGATCCCGATCACCCCGTCTTGTCGTTGCCCGAACTCGACGCGAACCTGAAGGATCTGCGCGACCTGGATACGGCGATTGTCGATCGTCGCGCCCGCCGATTTCTGGGAATGGACCCGCCGCCACCGGCAGCCGAGCTGAACGGCAGCAAGATCAAAATCATCGGGAGTTTTGCGTTCGGTCCTGATTTCGAGAACGATGGCACCGTGGTGATCGGCGATCGTACCTTCGCGAAATTGTTGCCCAACCCGCTTGGCGGTCCTCTCGATGTCGAGCTCGGAGTCATCAAGCTGGCCTCGGGGAGCAATCCGATCGCCGTGAAGCAGGCGATTACCGCGGCTGTGCCTACGGATTTGGCTGTTCTGACCAAGGCGCAGCTGCTCGAACTGGAGCGTAAATTTCAGGCCGACGTTTCCTCCGCCGGACCGATCTTCGCGATGGGAACCCTCGTCGGCTTCGTCGTCGGCATGCTGATATCCTACCAGATCATCTACACCGACCTTGCCGAGCAACAACCTCAATATGCGACAATGAAGGCCATGGGCTATCGCACCCGTTATCTGGTCCAGGTGGTGTTAGAGCAAGCAATATTGAGCGCTCTCGCAGGTTGGATTCCAGCTTGGCTGGTATCCATTCTTCTCTTTCGAATCGTCGGCGCGGTGGCGCTGTTGCCATTGCATATGACCATGGAATTAGCCTTCATCAGCCTATTGCTTACCCTCTTCATGTGCTTGATTTCTGCAATACTGGCGGTCCGCCGCGTCATTTCGACAGATCCCGCGGAGGTATTCTGATGAGTGCGCCGACGATTGTGGACTCAATGGCGCCGGACCGCCTGCAACCGACGGTGCGGGTGGAGGCCCTCGATTACTTCTACGGCGAGGGCGAATCGCGTAACCAGGTTCTGTTCGACAACCGGATAGAGATCGAGGCAGGGCAATTCGTCGTAATGACCGGACCGTCGGGGGCCGGCAAGACGACCTTGCTAACCCTTGTCGGCGCGCTGCGTTCCGTCCAAGAGGGCAGGATTGAGGTGCTCGGCCATGATTTGTCGACACTCGGTCGGCGCGAGCTGGTCGCGACACGACGTCATGTCGGCTTTATCTTTCAGATGCACAATCTGTTCGACGCGCTGTCCGCTTACGAGAACGTCAAGATGGCGATGCAGCTCGGCGATTGTCCCGTGGCTGAGATGCGCCAGCGCGGTACGGCAATTCTCGATCGCCTCGGTCTCGGAAACCGAGTCGACTACATGCCACAATCGTTATCCGGGGGACAGCGCCAGCGCGTCGCGATCGCACGGGCGCTCGTTAACCGTCCCAAACTGGTCCTCGCCGATGAGCCGACCGCCGCGCTCGACAGGGAATCCGCGCACAAAGTCGTGGATCTCCTAAAGGAAACAACGATCGAACAAGGCTCGACGGTCGTCATGGTCACTCACGATCACCGGATCATCGAGAAGGCGGATCGCCTCGTTCATATGGTCGACGGCAGGATCGCGTCCGATGTAGTGCTGCATGACGCGATGCGAATCTGCGAGTTCCTGAAGACCGTTGATGCATTTAGTTATCTGACACCGATAGAGCTGACCAACGTCGCAGAGAAGATGACCAAGCGTCAGTTCATTGCCGGTGACGTCATCATCCGTCAGGGCGAGGCAGGCGAAGAGTTCTTTTTGATTTCGGACGGTATGGTCGAGGTCATGCGTGAAGGCCACGATGTCGCGGAACTGGGTGCAGGGGATTTTTTCGGCGAGGCATCGTTGATCACCGGCGAGCCACGCAACGCGACCGTGGTCGCCAAAGACAATCTCGATACCTACGTGCTCGGTAAGCCGGACTTTCGCGCCGCGATCGAAGCAAGCAGAAGCTTTCGCGACCAGCTCTACCGCGTCTATTTCCTGCGCCACTAACCGCTATCCTCAAAGCCCGACGAGCCGGACGCTTTCCTCCCAAAGATCACGCGCTAGGCCGCCGTCGAGGGCCGCGGGGTCGGGCTGGGCGAGCGACCTGCCAACGACGTAGCCGCCGTGGAACCGTGTGGGGTCAGGCACTGTCGCGAGAAAGAACGATGTCTCGGCACCCTTCTCAGGGTTGGTCATGAAGGGTTTCATCAGCCGCCAGACTAATTCAGTCAGGCCACCTCTCTGGCCGATCGCGGTGGCGACGAAGCCGGGGTGAAGAGAGGTTGCAACGACGTTCGATCCTTGGAGTCGCGCCGCCAGCTCTCGGGTAAAGAGGATGTTGCAGAGCTTAGAGCGGCCGTATGCCCT
Source organism: Alphaproteobacteria bacterium (assembly GCA_019237135.1). Lineage (GTDB taxonomy): Bacteria > Pseudomonadota > Alphaproteobacteria > ATCC43930 > CGMCC-115725 > AP-15. Next base: position 7,239 of record JAFAHQ010000035.1, on the reverse strand, counting down.
CAGCGTGCCCCAATCGTGCGGTTGGGCAAGTTGAGTAAGGTTGAGCCGGTGGCCGCGATGTGCCTCCGAAGCGACCGTGACGATCCGCGACGGTGACGAGGCTTTGAGGCGATCGAGCAGCAAATTCGTCAGTAGGAACGGCGCGAGATGGTTGACCGCGAAGGTCAGCTCGAACCCATCGAACGAAAACCGATATCTTGGCGAGATCAACCCGGCGTTGTTGACCAGCAGATCGAACCGGGTATCGGCGGCGCGGATTTCCTCCGCCAGGCGGCGCACCTCCGTAAGGCGGGAAAAATCGGCGAGCACGATCTCGACGCGATCAGAGCCTGAGCGCTCGGCCACGAAGCGGCGCGCCGCCTCAGTCCGGCCGCGGTCCCGACCTGCCATTACGACCCGCATCCCGATCAGGGCGAGGCCAAGAGCCGTGTAGAGTCCGATCCCGGAGCTCGCCCCGGTGACGATAGCGGTCCGCTCGGATGCAGGGCGACGGCTCGCCATGCGCGGGTCCGTTGCGTGCACCTTCACGCTCGGTGAGACCTCTCTGACGCGAAGGGGCAAAAGCCCCGTTTGGACGTCGGAGTCAACAATTACAATCCGAAGGTGCAGAAGGACGCACCTAGGCTCGGATGATGGAAACCGGTGCTGCGAGAGGCTAAGCTCGGCTTTCCACCGTCTAGGGAGGCAAATCGATGAGCATCGTGCTGGCCACTAGTCCCGAGGTCGCCGACCCACCTGCCGGCACCTGGTCTAATTGCCTGGTCGTGGATGGCGTCGCATATGTCGCCGGCATGACCGCTCGGGGTAGCGGTCAGAGCGGCAGCGTGGGCGACGAATATGCTCAAGCAGAAGAGATTTTCAGCAAGATCCGGCATCTCGTCGAGGCAGCCGGCGGCAGTATGGCCGACGTCGTCAAGGTGACAATTTTCGTCACCGATATCACTCAGCGCGAGAAGGTGTGGCAGGCCCGGCGGGAGTTCTTCACTGGCAACTTTCCGACCTCGACGCTCGTGCAGGTAGCAGCATTGGCTGATCCCTCGCTCAAGGTCGAGATAAACGCCGTGGCGCATATCGGTGCAAGCAAACGCTGATCCGGCGACGATTACGGCGAATTTTTAAAATTGACACTCCCCTTTCCCGCCGATCTCCGCTATGGAGACGGAGGGTGGGGGGAGAAATCATGCAGACCAGGCTGAAGATTGCGCTCGCAGCCATCGGATTTGCGCTGGCGACCATCCCGGCATTTGCTGTCGAGATGCCAACCGACGGCAGCAAGAATTTCAGCACACCGAACGACGCCCCTTCTTACTTTACCAACGAGACGGCTCCCGAATCTGCCCGGGTCGACCGCGCGGCCACCTTTAGCAGCGAGGACGTAGCGGCCGCCCCGGAGGATGGGCCGGCGGTCTCGGCCGGGACGGAGACAGGGCACCACGCCGGGTACGCCTCGTCTCATAGATCCACAAGGCAGTCGCGAGGCAGATCCAGGGGCCACGGCGCCTCGATGCAATACGTAAAAGCGACTTCGTCGAGGGGGACGAGAAGCGTTGGACACAATACGGCAACCCACACCTATGCCGGAAGTGGGTCGGCTAGCGCGGCGAAGACGGCCGGAAAGAGTGCGATGCCGGCGGCCGCGAGCAAGTCCAACACCACAAGGCACGCCAAGACGAGCGCGGGGCAGCATGCGTCGGCGATACCGCCCGGACCTCTCCTCTCGCAGATATAACCCGACCCGAGTCGCCGATCGGCTATTCCGCCGCCATCGCCGGGCGTTCTCCGAGGTGCTGCAGGCAGTGGTCGACCCATAACTTGTTCAATTTTCTTGGACACTGTTCTGCGACAGGCGGCGATGTAGTCCCGGGAATTCGATGCGGTCCATCTCCTAATCCTGGTTGAAGCAGGAAAAGACCACCGTCTCGACGCCAGCCACGGGATCGCGCTGCAATTGTAGGCACTGCGCGCAGATCTCCTTCACCGCATCGGCAAGTTGATCGAGGCGATGGCCCGGTGATCGGGCCGGAAATAGCGCTTGAGACGCGCCCGGCGAGCCTCTGCGACCGCGTTCATCATACCGTCGGAGCCGATCGCGACGATGCGGTCGACTGCATCGAGCGGGATCTCGGCCGGCCCGAGCGCACCCGAACCATAGGCCTCGATCGCCTGCACGACATTGCCGACAAATGCCCTGTCCTGAGCGTGGCCAGGCACATACCCGGGCGGCTCGTCCGGCTTTAAGAACGCGCAGAGGTCGGAGGAGCCCCCCTATCTCGAGCACGATTGCTTGACGGCTCGGCGCTGAACGAAGAGCCACTTGACCGAGTAGAGCGGAGCGAGTTCGTGATGACGCGCCTGCAATGCCCCCGCTGCAGGTAAATTCCTTTGGACCCCGCCCTACTTTCGAGCTTGCGGAAGAATTGACCGCGCACCCAGTGACCTCGCCTCGCGAAGCGGCAGGGTGAGGGAGTTTCCTACGGCTTCACAAGCTCGAAACGCGGGAACCCAGCGGCGAGTTCGCAGCGCTTGCCCCTGCACCCCCGCCTTCGCGCGCCTTCGCGTGGGGTGACGTATTCGATTCCGGACTCTAGGCTCTAGGCGTTCCCGATCTGCCGGTCGCCGGCAACGGACCACGTGTCGCCCGATCGGAGCAGCATCTGCAGGTCGCGCCGCTTGCCGGCGGACGCTTTGCGGTTTTGAGCGGTCACCACGGCGTCGAAGGGGAGTGCCGGGTCGCAATAAATGACTCCGAGCGCCATCGGGAAGCCGCCGTCGGCAAACGGGGTCTCGATCAGAAGCTGCGCAAGGATCCGACTGGTCTCGTCATGGACGAGGACGCCGGCGGCTCGCCAGTCGCCAGCGCTCACCGGCACGACCTCGAGCCGCAGGCGTTCGCGGTCGAGCCTCAACCCTTTCGTGCCGCCGGCAAACAGCATTGGCTGGCCCGCCTGGAGCCACAGCACCGCGTCGCGCGCGGCCTGCTTGCCGGCAAAATCGGCAAAAACCCCATCGTTATAGACGATGCAGTTCTGATAGATCTCGACGAAGCTCGCTCCTTTGTGCGCATGGGCGCGCTGCAGGATCTCGGGCAGTTCTTTCTGCGCCAAGTCATAGGCCCGGGCGATAAACCGTCCGCCGGCGCCGAGGGCGAAACCGCACGGGTTCATGGGTTGCTCGATCGATCCGAACGGCGTCGAGGGTGAGCGCGTGCCTATCCGGCTGGTCGGCGAAGCCTGGCCCTTGGTCAGGCCGTAGATCTCGTTGTTGAAGAGCAGGACCTGACAGTCGAGGTTGCGGCGCAGCAGATGCGCCATGTGGTTGCCGCCGATCGAGAGCCCGTCGCCGTCCCCCGTGACGATCCAGACGTCGAGCGCCGGATTGGCGAGCTTCACGCCGGTGGCGATCGCCGGCGCGCGGCCATGGATCGTGTGATACCCGTAGGTCTCGAGATAATAGGGAAAGCGGCTCGAACAGCCGATCCCGGAGATTCACACCGTGCTCTCGGGCCGGGCACCGATCTGCGACAAGGTGCGCTGCACCGCCTTGAGGATCGAATAGTCGCCGCAGCCCGGGCACCAGCGCACCTCCTGATCCGAGGCAAAATCGGCGGGCGAGAATTGCTCGAGCGGGGCGATGTCGTTCATCGGGCAGGCCTCCTCACGCCAGCGCCTGGTCGATCGCCGCCTCGATCTCGGCGATCCGGAAGGGTTGTCCGGAAACCTTGCGGTAGGGCTTGGCGTCGACAAGGTATTGGTCGCGCAGCACCGTCTTCAGCTGGCCGGTGTTCATCTCCGGCACGAGGACGCGCTCGTAGCCGCGCAGCAGCGGCCCCAGGTTCCGCGGCAGTGGCCACAAATGGCGCAGGTGAATGTGGCTGACATCCGCGCCGCGAGCGCGCGAGCGCGCCACCGCCTGGTGGATCGCGCCATAGGTCGAGCCCCAGCCGACGACGGCGAGCTTGCCGCCGGCAGCACCGAGGGACACGGCCTGGTCAGGGATGAAATCGGCGATGCCGTCGATCTTGGCTTTACGCGTGTCGGTCATCTTCTGGTGGTTGTCCGGCTCATAGCTGATGTCGCCGGTGTCAAAGCTTTTCTCGATGCCGCCGATGCGGTGCATCAGGCCCGGCGTTCCCGGCTTGATCCAGACGCGCTTCAGGGTTTGCGGATCGCGCTGAAAGGGGTTGATCCGCCCTTCGGCCGGCGCTCGGTTGTAGAACTCAACGGCAAAGGGTTCGAGCGCGTCTGGATCCGGCAGGCGCCAGGGCTCCGCCGCGTTGGCGATGTAGCCGTCGCTGAGCAGGATGACCGGGGTCATGAACGCGACGGCGAGACGGACCGCCTCGATTGCGACCTCGAAGCAGTCGGACGGGCTGCGTGCGGCAAGGACGACGAGCGGCGAATCGCCGTTGCGGCCATAGACCGCCTGATAAAGATCGGATTGCTCGGTCTTGGTCGGCATCCCGGTCGATGGCCCGCTGCGTTGCGAATTCACGACGACGAGCGGCAATTCGGAGACGATCGCCAGGCCGAGCGCCTCGGTCTTCAAGGCGAGGCCGGGGCCCGAGGACGAGGTGACGCCGAGGCGGCCGGCATAGGAGGCGCCGATCGCCGAGCAGATCGCGGCGATTTCGTCCTCCGCCTGGAAGGTCGTGACGCCGTATTCCTTGAGGCGCGCCAAGTGGTGCAGGATCGGGCTCGCCGGGGTGATCGGGTAAGAGCCGAAGAACATCGGCAGCCCGGCGAGTTGGCTGCCCGCCACGAGGCCGAGCGCGAGCGCCTCGGCGCCGGTCACGGTGCGGTAGAGCCCGGGCGCCATCGCCGCCGGAGGAACCCGGCACTGGCTCAGCGCCGGGCCCAGCTCCGCGGTCTCGCCATGGGCATGGCCGGCATTGAGGGCCGCGATGTTGGCCTCGAGCAACTGGCGCTGGCCGCCGAATCTGCTCTTGAGCCACTGGATCACCGGCTCGCGGCTGCGGTCGAACATCCACAGCAAGAGGCCGAGCGACCACATATTCTTGCAGCGCAGCGCCTCGCGATTGCCGAGCCCGAAGGGCTTCACGGCTTCGAGCGTCAGACGCGAGATGTCCAAGCCGACGACCTGATAGGGTGCCAGGCTTCCGTCTTCGAGCGGATTGCCGGCATAGCCGGCCTTCGTGAGGTTGCGCGGATCGAAGGCGCCGGTGTCGGCGATGATCAGGCCGCCCGCGCGCAGATCGGCCAGATTGACCTTGAGCGCCGCCGGGTTCATCGCCATCAGCACGTCGGGCGCGTCGCCCGCCGTCTCGATCGAGGCCGAGCCGAAGTTGATCTGAAAAGCGGAGACGCCGAAGGTCGTCCCCTGCGGGGCGCGAATCTCGGCCGGAAAATCGGGAAAGGTCGCGAGGTCGTTCCCGGCAAGTGCCGTCGACAGCGTGAAACGGCCGCCGGTCAGCTGCATCCCGTCACCCGAATCGCCGGCAAAACGCACGACGACCGAGTCGAGCGCTGGCGGCGGGCGCACCAGGGCGCCGGAATCGGTTGATACAATGGCCATTTTCAGCTGTCCCTCGGCGATCGCGTTGAACCGTTACGCTCTTCCGACCGCACAGTTAGATGGCCCCATCATGCCAAGGTGTCAAACGGCGGCAAGCGCGAGCGGCGGGCTTGTGTTCACTCCTCCGGCATGCCTGCCTTGCGCAAGCCGGCGAAATAACACCCCAATAGTTCCGAGATCCGGCGTATCCGGCGACCTTCAAATGCACCAAGCTCGAGTATCGCTCGTCACCGCTCAGTCGCCGGGCTTCCGTGAGTTCGGCAACCGCGTGTTCATTCTGGCCTTTGGGGGCGTAAGCGGAAGCGAGAAGCGCGTGCGGTCCGGGAAGTTTCGGATTGGCGCTGCGCGCCCTTTCGAGCCAGAGCACGGCATCGTCATCGCGTGCTCCGCCACCCCATCAGGCTGCGGTGATCACGCCTTCATCGAATTGTCAACGTGGCGTTGCAGGCTTATGGCATCGTCCATCGAGGAAGCGGCGGTTCGATGCGGGAGCGGGGGATGTTTGAAGATTCGTTCAACTACGATCTTTTGGTGATTGGCTCCGGCCCGGCCGGGCAACGCGCCGCGATCCAGGGTGCCAAGCTCAATAAGAAAGTCGCGATCGTCGAACGGAAAGCCGTGCTCGGCGGGTGCAGTGTCAATCTCGGCACGATCCCGTCCAAGACCCTGCGCGAGGCCGCGCTTGAGCTGTGCGGATACCGGGCGCGGGAATTCTACGGCGCTTCCTACACCGTGAAAGAACACATCACGATGCAGGATCTGCTGTTCCGTACCAATCGGGTGATCCAGCACGAGCTCGACGTGACCCGGCATCAGCTGATGCGCAACGATGTCGAACTCATCGCAGCGACGGCTTCTTTCGTTAGGCCGGACACCGTTCGTCTCGACTATGTCGACGGCGCCAGCTCGCGCACCATCAAGGCAAGCAAGATCGTCATCGCCGCAGGTGCGGAGACCACCCGCGCTCCGCATATCCCGTTCGACGGGAACCGAATCTTCACGAGCGACGACGTCCTGGAGCTCGATCGGCTGCCCCGGACATTGGCGGTCGTCGGAGCCGGCGTAATTGGCTGCGAGTATGGCAGCATCTTTGCCGCGCTCGGCGTTCGGGTCACCCTGATCGACAAGCGTCACCGGCTGCTGCCGTTCGTCGACCAGGAAATCGCCGACGAGTTCTGCCACCATCTCCGGGAAAACCGGGCCACCCTGCGGCTCAACGAGAGCGTAGACAAATTGGAGATCATCGAGGATGAGCACGGGGCGCGCGTCAGAATTCACCTTGACAGCGGCAAGACGATCATCGCCGAGAAGGCGCTCTATTCGGTCGGTCGCACCGGTGCGGCCAGCAAGCTCAATCTGAAGGAGGCCGGACTCGAACCCGACAACCGGGGTCGGCTGGCGGTCGACGAGCATTATCGCACCGCGATCCCCAACATTTATGCCGTCGGCGACATGATCGGGTTTCCTGCGCTCGCCTCGACCTCGATGGAACAAGGCCGACTCGCCACATGCCACGCTTTCGGGGTCAAGGCGCACAGCGTCCCTGAGCGCTTTCCCTATGGTATCTACGCGGTCCCGGAAATCTCTATGGTCGGCAGAAACGAGGAGGAGCTGACGGAGGCTGCCATCCCGTACGAAATCGGCAAGGCCCGCTACAAGGAGATCGCCCGCGGTCAGATCCTCGGCGACGTGACCGGGCTGTTAAAA
>JAFAHQ010000379.1 GCA_019237135.1 Alphaproteobacteria bacterium | reverse complement strand
GCGCACACCGGCGACCATGATCGTCGCCGCGAACGTGACGGCGACGATGACCCACGCGTAGTGCAGCCGGTGAAACTTCTGCATAGCTGAGACTATGCCTTGTCGGCCGGAATCGCGTCCAGTCCGATGATCCGGGCGATCAGAGCGTCCTTGTCATCGAGACAGAGCCTAGCCCGGCGAGCCGCAGGCGGATTGCCCGGCTTCTCAAACGCTCATCCCGCTGCTCAGCACCGCGACGGGGAAAGCAGCGAGCAGTTGAGCTACCGAAACCGACCGGCCGCCCTCTTGCCATCGACCGGTGAACACGTCGCGCCACTGACCCGATGGCAGTCCGATCTTGGTAGCGCCCCACTTCGCCGAGCAACCTCCATCGTACAGCCGATAAACCAGGCGGGGCACGATTACGATGATCTCCTCCTCGCCTCGGGCGCGCGCGAATGCGCAGATATGACTGGCGCTCCCCTCCTCGACCTCCATCGGCCGGTAATCGCCCTGTGCAAAGAGCTCCGGATGGGATCTGCGGAGATCGAGCAACTTACGTATGACAAACAGTTTCTGGCGTCCGTCCTGCCAATCCCGGGAGAGGTCAGTGACGCAGGCGTTGTCCAGCTTGCCGAGCAATTGGCGCCGCACCTGCCAGTCGATCGGCCGGCGATTGTCCGGGTCGACCAGGCTGAAATCCCACAGCTCGCCGCCCTGATAGATGTCCGGCACGCCCGGTACTGTTAATTTTAAGACCAGCTGCGAGAGCGAGGAAATCGATCCGAGCTGGGCGAGCGGCATAACGAAGCTGTGGAATTCGACGAGAAACGGGTTTGTCCGTGATGAGTCCAGGACGCCGCGGACAAATCGCTGCACTCCTGCCTCGTAGTTGGCATCAGGGTTGCTCCAGCTCGAACGCTCCTTTCCCTCGCGAACCGCCTTGATCATGTAGCCTTCCAGGCGCTCGGCAAGATCTCGCATGCCCTCCAGGTCATCAATAGACAAGGTCGGTGGCCAGGCGCCGAGCAGCGCCTGATAAAACAGATACTCGACGTTGCGATCGGGCACGGTTTCGCCGTCACTCTCAGAGCGGCGCGATCGGTTGAGTCTGGACCATCGGGCCACTTGGCGACCCCATCCGAGCGGCAGCTCGGAGAGCAGCGCCACGCGCACCCTGGCGTCTTCACCGCGCTTGGTGTCGTGCGTCGCCGTCGTCACCATCGCCTGGGGCCATGAACGTGCGCGAGCCAGCGTCACGTGATGGAACGCCGCGATCGACGTGCCAAAGCGACGCGGATCGCCGCCGACCTCGTTGAGCGCCACCAGCCGTATGTAGCGGTAAAAAGCCGTATCTTCGTACGCCTTGGCCATCACCGGGCCGGTCACTTGCTGGAAGTGCATCGCGACCCGCTGCATCTCGGCCGACCGCAGATCAGGCTCGCGGTCCGCCGGGCCGACCGTCAGGACGTTGTGGAGAAAATCGAATATGCTCGTGTCGGCGGCATGCCGACGCTTTCTTGCCTGGGCAAGCGCCCATTCGATGTAGCGGTGGTCTTCAGCCGACGCGCCGCGTGCCGACACATAAGAACGGTACACCGGGAAGGCCGCGATGATCTCTTCGAGCGCAGCTCGCATCCCGTTCAGAGTAAAATCTCGGCTGTGCCAATCCTGCATTGACAGGGTGTGAAACTCGTGGGCGAGAACGCTCATCTCGCTCGCAAGATTGACCTGCATAATGCGCTTCTTACTGGCGTAGAGCACATCGTCGAAATGTTCACGGCGGTCAGCGATGCGGCGGTAGAGCCGCGTCATCACGCGTTCACCCGCGGGATCGATAAACAACCCGAGGACCTGATTGGTAAAATCGTACCCGGTGGTGCCTGCTACCGGCCAATCGGGCAGCGTCTCGTAATGCGCCAAGATCTTTTCGACCAGCACATGGAGCGGCCCGAACGTTTCTTGCAACCGCTCGCAATAGGCGCGGGGGTCGAACAAACCATCGATGTGATCGACCCTCAGCCCTTGCACGTCGCCGTGCCTGATCAATTCGCCCAATCGCCGATGCGTCCGCTCGAATACCTCCGGTGACTCCACCCGCAAGCCGGCGAGATGGTTGATGTTGAAGAAACGGCGGTAGTTGATCTCCTCGGCGGCGACGCGCCAATCCGCGACGCGGTACGCTTGGGCCTCGAGCAGGCAGTGCAGGTTCCCGAAACCCTCCGAATTGCCCTTTTGACCCGCGTAATGACCGAGCGCCATCGCGATCGCCCCGGCGACAGCTGGCTCGTGGGCCCGCTCGGAGAGGCGGCGCTTCAGCGCCGCCGCGTTTCGCCGCGCCTCTACCGGGTGAGTTTCGAGGGTTGCGAAGGCGCAGGTGAGTTCGCTGAGCGTCTCGCCACCCGCGGCGAGGATCGCAGGATAAATACGCGGTGAGATCGGGAGGCAGTGCTCGAAATACCAGGCGCTGAAACTACCTTCCCCGGCGTCGAACCGCAGCTCGATTTCGCCGTTTTCGAGGACCACCCCGTATTGGTCACCAAGCACCGGTAGCAGCACCCGTCCTTTAAGATCCGGCCGGGTGGCATCCCAATTTATGTCGAAATACTCGGCGAACGGGGAATCTCGGCCCCATTCGAGAACATCGAGCCACCAGGCGTTGTCGCGACCGCCGACAGCCATGTGGTTGGGGACGATGTCGAGAATCAGGCCCATTCCATGCCGATGCAATGCGTCGACGAGCTCGCGGAATTCCTGCTCACCTCCGAGCTCCGGGTTCAGCCGGTTGTGGTTGATAATGTCGTAGCCGTGCGTCGAGCCCGGCCGAGCCTCCATCACTGGCGAAGCGTAGACATGGCTGATCCCGAGTTTGGACAGATAGGGGACAAGCTCGGTCGCATCGTGGAAGGTAAAGCCGCGATGGAACTGCAGCCGATAAGTCGCGCGAACCTGCTCGATACGCTCAGAATGAGCGCTCATGTCACGGCGGTTTCAAGACAAAGGTGGCGCTCTGCGGCGCACCGGGAGTTTCACCGGAGCGGTAGAGTATCCGCACGCCCTCTTTGATCTCGGAAGCATGCGCCGGTTCCGCCGCAAAGTTCGCGATCAAGCCTAGGCTCGATCCGTCGCCCATCCGCCATTCGACGGCAACGCTTTTGGCGCCGAGCACCCGATAATGGCCGGCTAATTCACCCATTCCGCGCAGCCGGGGCACGATCTCGATGCTGCGGATCGCCAGTAGCCGTTGGTAGCGCGCAAGCCAGACCGCATGAGCCGGATGGGCTGGCCCGGTCCAGTCGAGCTTGGACCTTTCAAAGGTCGACGGCAGGGTCGGGTCGGGGATGCGCTCGCGCGCCGCCGCATCGCGGAATTCGGGATATTGAGAAAACTCGCGCCTCCGTCCGTCGCGCACAGCGGCAGCCAGACTCGACTCGAAATCGCAAAAGAACAAAAACGGCGCCGCGCTCGCCCACTCCTCGCCCATGAACAAAAGCGGGATCTGCGGCGACAGCAAAACGATCGCGACGCCGGCGTGCAGCGCCGGCTCGGCGGCCCGGGTCGACAGCCGGGTCCCGAACGGCTGATTGCCGACATGGTCATGGTTCTGCAGGAATGCGATCAGCGCCGTGGCCGGCAACGCCGCGGAGGGTTCGCCGCGGGGTTTGCCGCCACGAAACGGCGAGGCTTCCCCCTGATACGCGAAGCCCTCGGCCAGCGCGCGGCCGAGATGCGCCGCCGGCTGTGTTGCATAGTCTCCGTAGAAGCCGACATCCTCGCCCGTGATCAGCACATGCAAGGCATGATGCAGGTCATCGTTCCACTGCGCGGTGTAGGACACGGCCCTTTTGGCATTGCGCGTCAAATATCGGGCCTCGTTGCGATCGTTTTCGAGGACGAGGTGGATTTCGCGGTCGGTGATGCGGCGGCGCACGATTTCGGCGAGTTCCGTTAAGATGTCCGGATCGCTGTCGTCGCGGATTGCGTGGACAGCGTCGAGGCGGAGCCCGTCGAAGGCGAATTCTTCGAGCCAGTAAAGCGCATTGTGAATTACGAACTCGCGCACCGGGCGGCTGCGCGGCCCGGAAAAATTGATCGCATCACCCCACGGGGTATGGTGACGGTCGGAAAAGAAATCCGGCGCGATCGCAGGGAGATAGTTTCCTTCCGGTCCAAAGTGGTTGTAGACGACGTCGAGGAAAACGGCCAAGCCGCGTGCATGACAGGCCTCGACCAGACGTTTCAGGTCCTCCGGTCGGCCATAGCGCGACGACGGCGCATAGATGTAGGTGCCGTCATAGCCCCAGCCGCGGGTCCCCGGAAACTCGGCTATCGGCATCAGCTCGATGGCGGTCGCGCCAAGCGCGAGGACATGATCGAGATGACCAAGCGCGCCGATGAAGTCGCCGGTCTCGGAAAACGTGCCGAGATGGAGCTCGTAAAGGACGATCTCCTCCCAAGGCCGCCCGCGCCATCCGGAAGCGGCCCAGGCATATATGCCGGGATCGACAACCTCGCTCGCGCCGTGAACGCCTTCCGGCTGACGACGCGAGGCCGGATCGGGATAGGCCTTGCCATCCACGACATAGCGGTAGCGCGCGCCAGGCCCGGCGCGGTCGGTGGTCGAGGCGAACCAGCCCTCCGGTTCCGCACCCATCGGCAGAACCGCGTCGGCAAGCTGCAGCGCAACCGACTTGGCGCGTGGCGCCCAGAGCCGGAAACGAGTACCGCCTGGCACGAGCTCGGCCCCGAAGGGGAGCGCGTGGTGCCGGCGTATCATTGTCGACGCACGGGCGAAACCCAATTTGCCCGCGCTATCGCAATTCGGGTCGAGTGTCCGAAGATACCTGTCAAAGCCTCCTCCACACCCCGGCCATTCTAACAACGGGGCGGCCGGGACGTTTCGCAAGTGTCGCATACACCTCGTCGATCGCATCGCCGCCGAGGTCGAGGACATCAACGGCGGCCGCGCCCAATAAGGGGCCCGGCACTTCATGGTAGGCGAAATCCAGCGGAAGGTGAGAGACTGGCGGAGAGTTTTCAGAACCGCCGAACGGCAAGCGAGGTGATCCGATGACAGAGACGAAGCCAGGCCGCGCGCATCTGGTTGCCGGTGGATTTCCGCCGGGTATGATGGCCGGGCACGACCACGATTATGCCCGCCTGCGGCTGCTGGGCCTGCTGGCCGAACGGGACATTCCGGCTTCGGTCGCCAACGACTTTGCCGATGTCGAGAAATGGCTGCCGGTCAGCCGGTTGCTGATCACCTATGTGGCCGGCCCCTATCCCGACGCCGCGCAGAGCCGCACCATCGAGCGCTGGATGGAAGAGGGCGGCCACTGGTTGGCCTTGCACGGCACCAGCGGCGGCCGCGCCGAACGGGTGGAAGGCTTGCGCTCACGCCGAACCGTCAAGACCGAGCACCACGCGCTTCTCGGGAGCCGCTTCTTGACCCATCCCCCGATCTGCAAGATCCGCGTCGAGGTGAAAAACACCGACTCCCCGCTGACCCGAGGACTCGGCACGTCTTTCGATGTCGAGGACGAGCCGTACTTTATCGAATTGCAGGATGCGGGCTCGACGCGGATCCTGCTGACCGCAGATTACGGCGCGAGCGGCACCTCACCCACCGTCGGGCCGCTCTACGGGTCGGACACCTCGCTGCAACCCGACGGCAAGACCCGCGTGATCGGCTACACTCGTGCGGTCGGCAAGGGCGGTGTCGCCTACTTCGCGCTCGGCCATTGCCACAACCCCGCGATCCGCGCCGGCCGGGCTGCGGACCCCACTGACACAACGTCTCTCACCTTCCACGGCTCCTGGGAAAGTGATGCATTCATTACGCTGCTGCGCAACTCGATCGACTGGGGTGTAGGCGCCTGATCGCAGCGAGCGGACGGCGCCTTCTCAAACGATTCACTGAGGCCGGCGAAGGTCGGACACCGACCCGTCAAGCTTTTGCCGAGCCTCGAGGTCGTCGATCAGGCTAAAGATCCGGTCGATGTCGGTTTTCTTGTCGTAAAGGCCGCAGAGGGTGCCGACGAGCCGCACCGGGTCCAACTAACCCTGAGCCCACGAGCACGGATCGATGCGGCTCCCAACCCTTCGGGTGTAATGACCCCAGCGGCGATGCCGTTGTGGACCGTCCGGATGATGTATCAGAAGATGTTCGTGCGGATGTGCGAGATCATTCAGATCTTGGGTGCCGGCGGGCTCGTCGCGGTGGCCTCTTATGCCTAGCTCGACGGGCCCGAATCGGCCGATGTCGCGGCCTATTGTGAGGCGGCCAACGCCGACGCCAAGACACGCATCAAATTGCTCGGGCTGGCTTTCGATGCTGCGGGTGTCATCCTTTTCAGGCCGCCAGCAGCTCTACGGGGCGCGCTGTCGGTTGTTTGGGTTGCTTAGGCAAACCTCCTCTTCAATCGTTGCCGCCACACTCGAAACGCAGCATGTTAAATCCGGAGTAATATGGTAAACGAATCTAGCATTGGCTCGGTCTCACCGGCTCAACCCGCGCACACGATGTCAAGTATCAGTTACAGATATTAACCGTTTGTTACAAAAAATAGTCACGCGAAGGTTGACAGAGACGTTTTAGCCCCCTTAACTTTTAATTTCCTACCTCCAGGGCCCGACCCGTTCGGGATCACCGGGTCTATACCGCTCTGTATTTCCCGCCCATCCAATATTATTGGTATGGGGAAGCGCAATTTGTTTGCGTGGCGAAGGGGATACCAAGCAAGAAGGATACGATGCAATGCAAATGCGTCGGACGTTCGGTATTTCCCTTGCGTGCTTGGTGACATCGGCCTGCGCGATCAGCAAGACGCCAGAAGATGGCCCATCTCATTACGCGGATGAGGTCGCAAAAGTCCCCGACCCCTGTTATCGCCTAGTCCCTGTAGTTGGGAGACGTCAATTCGGGAAAGCTGCGTGGTATGACTTTGTGGGCAAAAAGACCGCGAGCGGCGAGGTCCTGGACACCGTCACTCCCACCGCGGCGCATCGCTCGCTCCCGCTGGCCTCTTACGCGAGGGTGACCAACGTGGACAATAGCCGCTCTGTCATCGTCAAAATCAACGACCGCGGCCCATACACCCGCGGACGTATCATCGACCTCTCGCCATCTGCTGCCGACGTACTGGACATGAAGCGCGCCGGGGTGGTGGCCGTCGTCATTGAACCTTTGATCTATGAGGCGGCTCCGGTTATCGCTGCGGTTGAACCCTCTGGTGCGGCGGTGATGCAATAGCTGCACATGGGCACTGACGCGAGTGTCGCGCCGTCAGCTCACACCCAGAAGAGTCCTGCTTAATGCGCGCTGGCAAAAGGCGGGGCCCACTCGTCGGCGTTTTGTCGGGCTTCGAGGTCGTCGAGCAGCCCGAAGATCCGGTCGATGTGCGGATCCTTGTCGTAGAGCGTATAGAGCGCGCCGGCGAGCCTGACCGGGTCGCCCGAGTAGTAGCGCTCGTAGAGCTGCTGGCGGCCAGCGAAGGACGACACCGCGGCGTCGAAGGCAAGGCGGAAGAGCTTGATGCGTTGGGGCGCATCCGCGGTCGCCGCCTGGAAATAGGTGTTGACCGCCGCGGCCGCCGGCCCCTCGAGTTCGGCATAGGACGGAACAGCGACGAGGCCGCCGGCACCCACGAGCTGGATGATCTCGCACATGCGCGCGAACATCTTGGGATACATCATGCGGACGGTCCACAACGGCATCGCTGCCGGCATCAGGGTTTCCGCCGGACCCGGCGTCGCGTCGGCCTCGCTCGCCCGCAGACAAGCGCGAGTGAATTCGGTGAATTGAATGAGCTCGGAGAGCATCCCCTGAACGTGCAGATGGGCATCGACCCCGGTCGTCTTGGCGATCGCAAAGCCTAACGCCATCATGAATTCGGCCTTGGCCAGATTCTTGGTGGAGAATTGGTGCATGATCTGGGTGATCGCACCGGTGCGCTCGTAGAGCCCGTTGCACACCGCCGGGTCGCGATGGATGAAGACCCGCTCCCACGGCACCTTCATGTCTTCGAAGACCGCCATCGCGTCGGTCTCGTCGAAGCGCGAGGAGAGCGGATGGTCCATTACCGAGGCGGCGTTCTGGTGGATGACCGACGGGCGGCAGACAAAGGAAAGGCCCGGTGCGTCGGCCGGCACGGCGAAGCCGAAGGCGTAGGGCTCGGCTTCCTTGTTCAGCGCCAGATGGGTCGACGGCATGACCAGCAGCTCGTTGGCGTAGGCGGCCAGGGTCGACACCATGCGCGCGCCACGGATCACGATGCCGGAAGCGGTTTCGCCGACGATCTTGGCGGCGAGATCCTTATCTTGGCGTTCGACCGGCTTGGATCGATCGACCTGCGGGTTGACCAGCGTGTGCGTCAGGCACAGATCGCCTTCGCGAACCCGAGCGTGATAGGCGCGGATGTTGTCGGCGAAGTGCGGGTCCTTGTGGCCGAGTTCGATTGCCCCCGAAGCCAGCCCGGTCAGGAAAACGTTCATGAAATCGGGGCTGCGGCCGAACATGCCGCAGCTGGCGTCCATCCAGATCTTGACCATGTCGCGCCGGCGGATCAGGTCATCGACCGAGCGCGGCTCGATAAAGGAAAGCCCGACGCGCTCTCCGCTCGTCGGCGAGCGGAAGGTCATCCGTTCGGCAAGCGCTGGCTCATGCTGCATGTCGTAAAGCTCAGCCAGGCTCTGCGCCGCGCCGGCAAAGCGTGGGTCGGTCGTCACGTCGGCGACCCGCTTGCCGTCGATGAACAGCCGCCGGTCGTCACGCAAAGACTCCAGCAATTCCTTGCCGGTGCGGATGCCCATCCTTCGCCTCCTTCTCGGCGCCGGAGCTAGCCGTCGGCGTCCAGTTCGGCGTAGTGCCGGAAGATGCCGTGCTGGTTGAAGGCGATCCGGCGATTAGACGCCAGATAGGCGGCGATCCG
>JAFAHQ010000286.1 GCA_019237135.1 Alphaproteobacteria bacterium | reverse complement strand
CGCGCTCGAGGGCCGCGTCACCCGCTCGTCGAGCCATCATCGCGTGCCGCCCGCGGCCGGCGTCCAGGACGAGAACGTCGATGGGCGCATCAAGGACATGGATGCCGAAGGCCGCGATGTCGATTTCCTGATCCCCGGCACCTGGGCCACGGCGGCGAGCGGGCTGCCCGACACCACCCTGACAGAGGCGCTCTATCGCTCCTATCACAATTACATTGCCGCCTATTGCCAGTCCTATCCCGGCCGTCTCAAGAGCATGATCCTGGTGCCGGGCGGCAACGTCGACTGGGCGGTCAAGGAGGTCAGGCGGCTGCGCAACGAACCGTGGGTCGCGGCGGTCTGGCCACTCCTGCCCGAGGGCAAACCGATCGACCATCCGGATCTGGCGCCGCTCTGGGAGGAGATGAACGACGCCTATCTGCCGATCTTGTTCCACAGCTTTTTCTATGAACCGCCCTATTTCCCGGGCTATCGCGACATCTGGGGCAATGCCGTCGTGGCGCGCACTGCCGCCCATCCTTGGGGTGCCGCGCGGCTGCTCTCCTACCTGATCGTCGGGCAGATCTTTGACAAATACCCCAACATCAACGCCGGCGTCGCCGAGGTCGGCCACGGCTGGCTGCCGCATTGGGTGATCCGGCTCGGCGAGATGATCCGCTACGTCTCCGGCGCCACGCCGCCGCTCAAATACGCGCCGATCGAATACGTGCAGATGGGCCGCTTCCGCTGCGGCGCCGAGCCCTTCGAGGGGGCCGCGATGACCAAGGCGGTGATCGACATTCTGGGACCCAATGTACTGATGCACCAGTCGGATTATCCGCACGGCGAGGCCCATTTCCCGGACACCGCCCAGATGGTCCTCGACTGGCCGATCTGGAAGGAGCTCGGCCACGACGTGCTGACGCGGCACATGGCCGGCAATGCGGAGCAATATCTCCGCATGGCTTAGCTGCGCGACTTCGAATTTCTGCGGGCCCGCCCGATCGGCTCACCTCTTGACGCGGCTCACTCGGCGGCGAGCGCCATGAGCGGGTGCAGCGCCTGCCCCATCGTCTCCTCGTAGGCCTCCAGCCAAGGCTGGCCCTCGGGCGCGATCAGATCACCCGACCGCGCACCGCTCGCGATGCCGGGATCGTCGACGCCGGGCGGGACCGTCCCCTTGTCCTTTAGTGCCTGGGCGGCGTCCATCAGGCGCCGCCGCGTCATGACGATCATTCGGTCGCTGGGCGCGAGATTCTCGAGCGTGCGATCGGAGATGTCGCCCATGCTCTCGGTGACCGCCGAGTCCTGTGGAAAGACGCCGGCAATACCGGTGTAGCTGATCGTGCGTTGGGCTTCCCGGTCGATCAAATAGTCATTGGTCCGGTTGGCGACCGGGCGCCAGCGGCCGAACCAGTCGGTGCTGTTCGGCAAAGTCGGGCTCACCCGGTCGAGCAGCGGCAGCGGCTCGCCCCTTTTGTTGAGCTGCAGCACCGGGGTTTTGCGCGTCCAGCTGAAGGTGAACACCATCGTGTGGGTGTCGTCCATCGGGACCCAGCCTTGGGCGAGCACGTTGTCGGTCAATGGACCGTTCGGGAACAATGTCCAGAACGGGAATACAAAATGGGCAAAGCGGTAATAGAGGTGGCCCGGCTGAGCCGGACGATAGGCCGCATACATCGTGCCCCAATCGGTCGGCCGCGCGTGGTAGCGCGGGGCGCGATCGGTGAATTGGAACCGCTCCAGGTGATCAGGATCGATGTCGTCGATCGTGACCTTGCCGCCATGCAGAAAGCTGAAATGCGAGGTGTCGATGTCGCCTTCCAGCGCCTGCAGCCAGTTGCATTCCCGCTGCCTTGCCCAGAGATTGGTCTCTTCGGTCGGGCAGAGCATCGCCTCGAGCGCCGGCAGGGGTGGCGCCACATCGCGGGCGCCCATATAGACGTAGACCAGACCGCCGCGCTCGGCCACCTTGTAGGCCTTCGCCTTGACCTTCTCTCGGAAGTCCTGGTCTGCCGGCAGATTGGGCATCTCGAGGCAATTGCCGGCGACGTCGTATTTCCAGCCGTGATAGACGCAGCGCA
>JAFAHQ010000108.1 GCA_019237135.1 Alphaproteobacteria bacterium | reverse complement strand
CGCTCACGTTCTCGCCGGCCAGCATCCGGCGGATCACCGAAACCTTGAACTCGCGGCTGAAGATACGGGCTTTGCTGGGCATCCAGTTCTCCCTTCCAGAGAACTGTCCCTATTTTCTCTGTCTCAGTTTCCGGGTCCACACCAGCTCGCTTAGGGAATTCGCTCACTGCCGCGCGGAAAATCAATGCCTTGGCAGCCCGAATCCGGTCCTGGAGGCGTGCCAGAACCGGTTTTTCCCGGTATCTTCCCGTCCACCCGGGAAGCGCAGAAGTGCTTTGGGTCTATTGGTGGTGCAGGACCACCCGCCCGCGCACTTTTCCTCCACTCTTCAAGTCACTCAGCGCCGCGCTCGCCTCGGCCGCCGGGCGCGTCTCGAGCGGGATCGGCGGGACCTTGCCGGCCCGGGCGAGCGCAAGCAGCTCCTGCAGATCTTCGAGCGTGCCGACATAGGAGCCTTCGATCGTCATCATCTTGAACGGGAAGAGCACGGTCGAGATCGGATGGGCGCCGCCGTAGAGCCCGACCATGACGAGCTTGCCGCCCTTGCGCAGAATGTTGACACCGAACTCCATCGTCTTGGGCGAGCCAACAAAGTCGATCGCCGCGGCGGCGCCGCCTCCGGTCGCCTCCATCACCTGCTTGACCGCGTCGGGTGCCGCGTTGTCGATGGTCGCGACGGCGCCCATCTGGCGGGCTTGCGCCCGTTTCTGCGCGTCGATGTCGGCCACGATCACCTTGCCTGAGACCGCGGCCGGGGCAATGTGCACGGCACTGCCGCCGACACCGCCCGCGCCGATGATAACCAGGTGGTCGTCGGTTCCCAGATGTCCGCGCGTCTTCTTGAGCGCCGAGAGGGCGGTAATGCCGGAGCAGGTGTAGGTCGCGGCGAGCCCTTGCGGGATGCCCTCATTGGGCAGCAGGTAGCGGCCGTGCGGCACGATCACGTGCGTGGCATAGCCGCCGGCGCGCCGCGTGCCGAGGGTGCGCGGGTTGAGGCAGAGCAGCTCTTCGCCCTTGCGGCACACGGCGCATTCGCCGCACCCGATCCACGGGTAGGCCACCACCTTGTCGCCGACCGCGACGCCCGCGGCCTGCGGTCCGAGTCCGGCCACCTCGCCGGCGATCTCGTGCCCCATCGTGAAGGGCAGCCGCACGCCGCGCGATTCGAGCGAGATCTGCTGCCCGCCGCCCAAATCGAAAAATCCGTCCCAGATGTGCACATCGCTGTGGCACACACCCGCCGCTTCGACGCGCAGCAGCACCTCCTCGTCCTTGGGCTCGGGATCCGGGTACTCCCGCGCCTCCAGCGGCTTCCCCCATTCGATGATCTGCATCGCCCGCATGCCGGAATCCTCCGTTTTCCGAAATTCAAGCTTTGCCGCCCGTTCGGCTGGCCGAATCCAATCAACTGGGCGCCACGTCAGACCACCTGGTTGCGCAATTGCGCTTCGCCGCGCCAAAGGCGCCCGAGATTGTCGCGCAGGATCTCGATCACATTGTCTTCGTAATGTCGAGTCTCACCCGCCGTGTGCGGGGTGACGAGCACGTGCTCCATTCCCCAGAGCGGTGAGTCCGGTGCGAGCGGCTCGTCCACCGTCACGTCAATGCCGGCGCCGGCGATCCGCCGCGCGGCAACCGCCGCAATGAGCGCTCCTTCGTCGACGACGCGTCCGCGAGCGACGTTCACCAGATGGGCGGAGGGTTTCATCCGGCTGAGCGCATCGGCGTCGAGGAGGTTCTCGGTCTCCTCGGTCAGCGGGCAGGTCAGGGCGACAAAATCACCCTCAGGCAAGAGGGGCTTGAATTCAGCCATGGTGTGGACCGCATCCGCCGCGCCGCGGCCAGCGGCTGGATCGCGCCGCAGCCCGACGACACGCATATCAAAAGCTTTGGCGAGCTGGGCGAGACGGCCGCCGATCTGCCCGAGGCCGACAACAAGGAGCGTTTTGCCGCCGAGCTCGTCCTCCCGCTGACCGGGATCACCGATCATGCCGCGCCACACGCGCCTTGCCTGGTTGTCGCGCGCCTCGGGAAGTCGGCGGCTCAATGCGAGAATGAGGGCCATCGCGTGCTCCGCGACCGCGCGATAGTTGACACCGCGCGCGCTCGCCAGGCGGATACTGCGCTTCGCCAAGTCTTCGCGCGGGAACTGGTCGGTGCCCGCGCCGATCGCCTGTATGAAGCGGAGCTTCTTCGCGCGGTCGAGAAGGTCGTTCTGCCACAGCCCGGAGATCACCAGCACGTCGGCCTCACCCGCCCGTCTCTCCAAGTTCTTGAGATCGCGGACGGCAAAGCTGTTGATGCCGGTACCAAGCGCCGAGAACCGCTCATGCAGCCGATAGGCGACATGGGCGAAACAGATCACGAGCTCATCGTCAGCGGGAAGCGTGGGGAGCATGGTCTACTCCGTTCCTGAATCGGCGGTTGGCCCCGTTTCGTTCTCACCGCCGCCTTGTGATATTATTTCCAAAAGCATGTCGCACCCTCCCGACTTGGCGCCGGGTCTCCGGCACATCATCCACATCGACATGGACGCTTTCTACGCGTCCGTGGAGCAGCGCGACGACCCGGCGCTGCGCGGGGTTCCGGTCGCTGTCGGCGGTGCCGGCGCGCGCGGGGTGGTGGCGTCCGCGAGTTACGAAGCGCGCAAGTTCGGTGTGCATTCTGCGATGCCTTCGGTCACGGCCCGACGCAAATGCCCCGAGCTCGTGTTTGTGACGCCGCGCTTTGACGTCTACAAGTCAGTGTCGCAGCAGATCCGCGCCATCTTCGCACGCTACACCTCGCTCATTCAGCCACTGTCGTTGGACGAGGCTTATCTCGACGTAACCACGCCCTTGATGGATAGAGGCTCGGCGACTGCGATTGCGGAAGAAATCAGGGCGGCCATCCGCCTGGAGACGGGTCTGACCGCCTCAGCCGGAGTGTCCTACAACAAGTTCCTTGCAAAGCTGGCGTCCGACTACCGCAAGCCCGACGGGTTGTTTGTCATCACTCCGAGCATGGGGCCAGCGTTCATAGAGGCGCTGCCCGTGGGCAAATTTCATGGCGTCGGGCCGGTAACGGCGGCGAAGATGAACAAGCTCGGCATCCACACCGGGCTCGACCTCAAACAACAGACGCGAGAGTTCCTGACCGACCAATTCGGTAAGGCAGGCGATTACTTCTACGATCTGGCTCGGGCCGAGGACGACCGGCCGGTGGTAGCCGATCAGGTGCGCAAGTCGCTCGGCGCCGAGGCGACCTTTGCGCGTGACCTTGTCGCGTGGGACGAGGTGGCGCCGGCATTGGAGCCGGTATACGCGAAGCTTTGGGCGGCCTACACCAGGCACGGTATGACCGCGCGGACGGTCACCGTGAAGATCAAGTTCGCCAATTTCCGCCTGATTACTCGCAGCCGATCGTGCCCCGAAGCAATTACTTCGCGGACGATCATCGAGCAGCTCAGCCTCGATCTTCTTCAGCCGCACTTTCCCCCGCGGCGGGGTGTGCGGCTACTCGGGGTCACGCTCTCGAACTTTGATACCACTACGGTCGCCGCGAACCGCCAGATACCGCTCGGCTTGCGATAGCTGATGACGGAGAACCCGGGTCAAGCCGCCGGCCGGAACAGCGCGAAGCACTTATCCGAGTTGAACAGGTAGGATTCGACATAGTCGATGATCTCGGCCTTGCGACCGAGCGCGTCCATCGCCCCGGCGAGGCAGACCCAGTTCAGGAATTCCTGCTGGCCGGCATCCTCGATCTGCGTGGTGGTGAGTTTGCGCCAGCGTGCGAAATTGCCCGAGGCGAGCTCGTCGAAGCGCGCCCGGTCGCTGGCGACATCCGGATAGATCCAGTGGTGCTTTCCCGTCAGGAACGCATGCGACCAGCTCGATGACGCCACGAGCGCTACCCGCCACGGGCTGTCCGCGAGCGAACGTGCGACCGCGGCCCCAACATCGAAGCAGCGGCTTGGGTTGGGGCCGGGTGGATCGACCGCGTTCGGATCGGCGGTACCGGTCAGGTGCGCGCTGCTGCCGCGCTTGGCGATGACCGAGGAGCCGTAGCAATTGACGTGGAACGGTACCACCGGATACGGGAAACCGCGCCGGTCATAATCGAGAAAGAGGATCGTGTTGATAAAGGCATGCGGCAGCCCGAGCTCGTGCCGCATCGCATAGGCATAGCTGACATCGAAATCGGCCTTGATCAGCTCCGCCGCGAGATGGCAGCCGGCCGCACGGTGCCCTCGGACATGAACGACCTTGTCAGGACTTTCGCCCCAGACGTTGCCCTGCTCGCTTCGACCAGGGCGCCCGAACGGGCGCGAATCGATCGCGTCGAGGGCAAAGACGCAGAATGACGGCACCCCGTCCTCGCGGAAGTTCTCGTACTGGTCGTCGCCCCAGATCAGCACGAAATCGGGCGCGAACGCGTCGAGTGCCTCGCGCGCCTTGCGGAATCCGCCGACGAGCCGGCGGCGATGCTCTGCCGCAGCTTTGCCGTCCTGGTTGGCAGCCAATTCCTGCCGCAACGGCTCGGGCCAGCGCGCCGGCTCTTTCATCTCGGCCGGCACCCGGTTGCTTTTCAAAGTGCGGGTCAGAAACGAGCTCATATAGGCGTCGGGCAGCATCAATCCGGGGAAGTGTGTGACCCCGATACCGAGAATTTCGCCCATCGCGGGCCTCCCTCTGCGTCAAGCGGCCGCCGCTGCGGCGCCGCGAAGAATGTAGCAGATCGAGGCGCCGGATTCAGCCGCTCTTCGCCTACCAGCTGATCGTCAGCTTGCCCTCGCGCATCTCATAGCTCTGCAGCCGGTTGAGGAAACTCATCCCGAGCAGCGAGATGTTGAGATTTTCCAACACCGCAGCCGGCACATCGTAGATCGAAAGTTGGCCGATGCGGATCTCGCGGAGGGTCACCGGTGCCATCCGAGCGAAGCCGTTAGCGGTGCTGGCACGGGAGTTGAACACCAGCTCGCCGGAGCCGATGCCGGCCGCGCGCGCATCTGCGGGTGTCAGAGTGACCAGGCTGGCGCCGGTGTCGACCAGCAACCGCACCGAGGCACCGTTGACCGCAGCGTCGAGAATAACGTGCCCGTGTTCGTTTGCCGGGTAGACGAGCGTGTTAAGCGCTGGTCCGATCTCGATGGCCGCCGCAGCGGGTTCGGGTTTCGTGGCGCGGCTCAGGTAAGATTCCGAACCGAGCTTGACGATGCCGGTGCATAGAAGGGCTATACCGCAGCACACCAACACCCAACGCATCGCCCAGGCGATCACGCCGCCATCCCGGTGAGTACCTCCGGCCGCCTACCACGGTCAGTTCGCACTCTGCGTTGGAGTGCTTAAGGCTTCCTGAAGCTTCTGGATAAGGAACTAATCTGCGGCTTGCGGAGCGTCGGGATAGCTGGCGGCACGCCAACGCCGCGGTCCGAGTTTGCGCAAATCGGCATCAAGGCCCCAACGGTCCCATCCGGGCTGCGAGCATCGTGCGAACAGCTCAAGATAAGGCCCCTCGCAAAGCGCCTCGATGCGCGGGTAGACCTCGTCTGGTTTCCTGCTGTGCTCGCGCCGCGGCGAGACGATCAGCTTGCGGACATTTGCCGAGAGACGGTGCGGGTTGCCGCGCGTCGCGAGCAGACACGGTTCGGGGTTGGCGCGCGTCCAAAATCCGAGCCCGGTAAAGAAATTACTGTCGTCATAGAGGGGCTCGGGCTTTCTCAGCTTTGCCCAATAGAAACCGACGGTCTTGTAAGTGAAGCCCCAGGCTCGGATCACCTCGAAGGCCTTTTCGAGCAGCGGATCGGTCGTCCAGAGAAACAAGACGCAGTGATCTGCGGCCCACTCGGCGACCGGTAGTGCCTTGATGTCGGCGAGAGCCATGCAATCGTAGTAGGCCTCGGCGCTACGGCCCTTACCCTTGCGCGAATAGGTGGAAAACGTCCAAGGCGGGTCGGCGTAGATCACCCTGTAGTGATTGGCTTTCGGCCACGCGCTCATAACGATCCCCCTTTGCGCGTTTGACGATAGCATGCTTACGGGTGTCGCTGGTGCCGTCAATCTTGCGGTGGATCAGCTCTCATCACCGTCACCCTCGTCAGGGGCCTCCTCGGTCGGGATCCGGTAATTGCCTTTGAGCCAGCGGCCGAGATCGATCCCGGCACAGCGGGTCGAGCAGAACGGCCGGTTCTGTGGAGTCGGCAGCTTGCCGCAGATCGGACAGGGACGCGGCGAATTCGCTGGGTTGGTCTCCATCGCAGGCGGATATAATCAGACCGGAGCGATTTGAAAGCGGGCGCGATCGAGGCTGGGATCGGCCTCGACCGCGACCTGGCGCCCGAATCGCTGTTCGAGCGCGCGTAACGCCGCCGTCGTATCGCCCGCCAGCGCCGCGGCGACATCGGGGTGATCCTATCGCCCTCTTGCCTCCACGGATATCCGCTCCATATAGCACAGCCATGCGGAATTATTAATTATTGGCATAATAGTAATGGTGATCGGGCGATCGCAAAAGGGCGATCGGAGGGTTCTTGGGGCTTCCCTGCCGGTTCCCTGCCAGGCCTTCGATTGTTGCCGAATGTCATGCTCAAGTGCTTGATCGCACCAGATTTTATGAGATGGAGAAAGCTCGGAAAAATTTTTTACCCTGAGTTTTCCCGTGCGGCAGGGAAAGAAAGAGGGGCGCGACCCTACCCGCCTCCGCCCAAACCTGCTTTCGCTACCGGCTCTGTGGATCACTGCCGGGCGCGCGGTCAACCGCGATGCCCCGTCCCAGCGATTTTAAAGTGGACGCGATCGAGGCTGGGATCGGTCTCGACGACGATTTGGCGCCCGAACCGCTGTTCGAGCGCGCGTAACGCCGCGGTCGCATCGCCCGCCAGCGCCGCGGCGACAACGGGATTGACCGTCAAACGCCAATGACGCCCGGGCTGCGTTCGTGCCTCGTGGCGCAGGGCGCGCAGCGCCTCGCGTGCCACCGTGACCGCAGTCTTTACGAGAGGACCCCCAGGACGGGGCTCGAGCAGCGCCTCGGCAAGTGGACGCCCGCGGCGTGGCCGCACCAGCTCGAGGTGGCCGAGCCGAGTCCAGCCGAGAACTTGCGAGCCCGCCGGGTCGGGCGCCAGCGCTTCGGTGAGCGCTCCGCGGACGCGCTCACGCAATCTACGGTCCTCCAGACCGACAAAATCTATGACGATGCCGCCGCCGAGATTGCGCAATCGGATCTGTCGGGCGATGACATCGACAGCGGTAAGATTGACCGCGAGCCCGGTGCGCTCGGGCGACCCGGTCTCTGGGCTCCCGCTGTCGACGTCGATCAGCACCGCGGCGTGGGTCGCCTCAAAATGAACCGAGCCGCCGCCGGCGAGCGCGACCGTACCGGACAACGCCTGATCGAACACCGCGTTGAGCTCGACCGGCCACTCGCTCTCTGCTTTGTGCTGTATCACGGTTTCGGGAAAGACCGCGCGAAGCTCCGGAACTACGGCAGGATCATCGACAAGAATCCGGCTGGTCGCGGTCGGCAGCGAACCGGCAAGCGCGGTGGCGAAGGAAAGGGGAGGGTCGAGGCGAGACGGCGGCGAGAGCCTAGCAGCTCGGTCGAGGATGTCGCGCCAGCGCCGCTTCAGATCCATCGCTTCGGCGATAATGGGGTCGATCGGCTCGGGCTGGAGGAGCTTTAGCCCAGCTCCATCTTCTCCCACAATGCCGGAGAGGGTGGTCCTTTCCTCCGGCGTCAGCTTCTCTCCGCCAACGATGCCCGGCCGCCCCGACCTCAGCTCGAGGAGCCTGCCGCGCAGAGCCACACCGGTCGTCAGCCGCGCCGGTTTGCCGCCCTGAGCCTCGCGGCGGATCTGGACGATAACGCGCTCGCCTTCGTCGAGGCGGCGACCGCGCGGTAGGACTTCCCTAGAGGGCAGGAAGGCCGGTCGATCGCCGCCGATATCGACAAGAATAGCGCCGAGCGCCGGCAGCAGACGGCGCACGCGGCCGAGATGGATGCTGCCGGCTTCGCTTTGATCACCGCGCTCGACAAAGAGTTCGACCGGAATGCCGTCCTCGACCAGCGCTGCGCGCCACTCGCCCGGTTCGGCGGCGATCAGTAGCGCGCCAGGCAAGGGGGTCGGTAGCCTCGGCCGGCGAGTAGCTGAGCCGTCTCGAAGAGCGGCAATCCGACCACATTCGAGTAGGAACCACTCACCCAGCGGATCAGGGCGGCCGCTCGGCCCTGGATCGCATAACCGCCGGCCTTGCCGCGCCATTCTCCGCTGCAAAGATAGGCGGCGATCTCGTCCTCGCTGAGGCGCTTGAACGCAACCCGGCTGTCCACCCGCCGCAGGATCAGCCCTTCATCTGGGCCCGCCAGAGCAATGCCGCCGTGGACACGATGGCGGCGCCCGGACAACAGCTCGAGGCAGGATCGGGCAGTCGCCGTATCCGCGGGTTTCGGCAGGATGCGGCGACCGCAAGCGACAACAGTGTCGGCAGCCAGGATGTAGGCGCCGGGGTGTCGGAACATCACCGCCCTTGCTTTCGCCTCGGCGAGGCGCATTGCATGAGCCGGCGGCAACTCGCCAGGGCGAGGGACTTCGTCGATATCGGCGGGATCGACCCGGTCGGGCTCGAGCCCGATCTGCCGAAGCAGGTCGAGCCGGCGCGGCGAGGCGGAAGCGAGCACGAGGAGTGGTGCCGTCGCCACCGCGTCATCCCCGCAAATGCAACACGCAAATTAGGGTGAACAAGCGGCGGGCAGTGTCGTGATCGATGGCGACTTTGTCGGCGAGCCGCTCCATCAACAGCGTCGATCCTTCGTCGTGCAGCGATCGCCTTCCCACGTCGATCGCCTCGATCTGCGCGAGGCTCGATCGGCGGATCGCTTGATAGTAGCTTTCGCAGATCATGAAATAGTCCCGGACGATCCCGCGAAACGGGGCGAGCGGCAGGACGATCGTCTCGCTCACCCCGTTTGCCGCCGATCGAACGTCGATGCTCAGCCGGTTTTCTTCGATGGCCAGGTGGAGATGAAATGGCCCGTCGAGCCCGGAGGTGGGCGTAAAACGGTTCTCCTCCAGCAAATCGAAAATCGCGACCGCTCGCTCGTGCTCGATGTCGGGGCTGCGCCGGACCACCGTGTGTTCGTCGAGAGTGATGCCGGCGATCCGCCTCGCGCTTTGGAGGTCGCCCATGGCTGCCGGTTCATGCCCTGCGCGGGAGCCGGATCGACAGCGACAGCGCATGGGCCTCCAGCCCTTCCGCCTGGGCCAGACGAATCGCCGCGGGCGCAAGCGCCGCTAGGCTCGCGGCGTCACAGCGAACGAGCGAGCTTCGCTTGACAAAGTCGAGGACGCTGAGGCCGGAGGCGAAGCGGGCGCTGCGCGCTGTCGGCAGGATATGGTTGGGCCCGGCGATATAATCGCCGATGGCCTCGGGGGTGTGGCGGCCGAGGAAGATCGCGCCGGCGTGGCGCACCCGCTCGGCCAGCACATCAGCCTCGTCGAGTGCGAGCTCGAGATGCTCGGGGGCGATCCGATCGATCAGCGCCGCCGCCTCTTCCCAATCGGTGACGAGGAGGATCGCGCCGTGCGCCTGCCAACTCGCCCGCGCGGTCTCGGCACGCGGCAATTGCGTCAAATGGCGCTCGGCCGCTGCCTCGACCTCGGTCGCAAAGTCAGCATCGTCGGTAACCAGGATCGCTTGCGCCGCGCTGTCGTGCTCTGCCTGCGCCAACAAATCGGCAGCGATCCATCGCGGGTCGTTGCGCCGATCGGCGACGACGAGAATCTCCGACGGGCCGGCAATCATATCGATCCCGACCCGGCCGAAGACACGCCGCTTCGCTGCAGCGACGTACGCATTCCCCGGCCCGACGATCTTGTCGACGGGGGCGATCGTCGCGGTGCCGAAGGCGAGCGCCGCGACCGCCTGCGCTCCGCCGATCCGGTACACCTCGTCGATTCCGACCAGCTCGGCGGCAGCGAGAACGAGGGGGTTGAGGACGCCGCCGGGCGCCGGCACGGTCATCACCAACCGCTCGACGCCAGCCACCTTGGCAGGAATCGCGTTCATCAGCACAGAGGAGGGGTAGGCGGCGGTGCCCCCGGGGACATAAAGCCCGGCGGCTGCGATCGGGCGCCAGCGAGTGGCGAGCCGCACCCCGAGCGCATCGACATAATCGATCTCCAGCGGCAGTTGACGGCGATGAAAGCTTTCGATCCGCTCGCCGGCAAGCCGCAACGCAGCAACAGTTTCAGGTGGGGCCGCGGCGGCCCCTTCGGAAATCTCGCGGCGCGTGAGACGAAGGCCGGAAACCGCGAGGTCAACGCCGTCGAAGCGGCTTGTGTAATCGATCAGAGCGGCATCGCCGCGCCGCGCGACATCCTCGATGATTGCCACGACGGCGGCGTCGACGTCCGCCGCGCTCTCCCGCTTGGCCTCGAGCAGCCGCCGGAAGGCCGCTTCGAAGCCGGTTTCGCAGGTTGCGAGCCTAACCGGCATCATACCTTCCTAAGGGTGCCACCGGTCGGCGGCTTCGAGTGTCCTGACGTTGCCGACCGATGGCGTCGCGAAAGCGCTCGATCCAACCGCCGACCTCTTCCGGGCGCGTCTTCAGCGCCGGTCGGTTGACGATCAGCCGCGCGCTAATCTCGGCGATCTGCTCGATCTCGATCAGACCGTTCGCCCTCAGCGTGGCCCCGGTCTGGACAAGATCGACGATATGACAGCAGAGACCGAGATGTGGGGCGAGCTCGATCGCACCGTTCAGCTTGATGCACTCGGCCTGGATGCCGCGCGCGGCAAAATGGCGGCGGGTGATCTCCGGGTATTTCGTGGCCACCCGGATATGGCTCGCGCGCCCGACATCCTCCCGCGCGACCCAGTCCGCAGTCGCCGCGACCGCTATTCGGCAATGCCCGACGTCGAGGTCGAGGGGCGCGTAAATCTCGGAATAGTCGAATTCCATTAGCACGTCGTTGCCGGCGATGCCGAGCTCGGCGGAGCCGAAGGCGACAAAGGTGGCGACGTCAAAGCTGCGCACCCGGATCAGATCGATCGCAGGTTCGCTGGTCCCGAACCGAAGTTGGCGCGAGCCGGGATCGTCAAAGGCAGGCTCCGGTGTAATACCGAGACGCCGCAACAGCGGCATCACCTCGCCGAGGATCCGACCGTTCGGCAGCGCCAAGATCAATGGTTTTTGGGCATGGCTCAGATTCGTTGCGGCGCTCACACCCGATCATCCACATCATGCCTGGGTTGCCATGGGGTCGGCCAGGGCTCCCCGAGATCCTGCGCATGGCAAAGGATGCGGCTGACCTCCAGCCGAATCGTAGCCCCATCGGAGAATTCGAGGAGGATCGCGCCCCCCTTACCGTCGTACCCGGGTCGAATCGCCAGCAGCGACAAGATCCGCGCGCCCTCGCTGCGGCGGAAGCCGTGATACGATACGCTGAGGACGGATCCAAAGGTGATGCCACACAGCGTGCGCTGATAACCGGCCTGGCCGTGCGCCGGGCGCGACGCTCGCTCCCAACGGAACCGGTTGGCGACCATCAAGAACGTTTGATCTTGTGGAACAAAGGCCAGGTCGCGGACAGCAACGAGCGCGTCTTGCAGGCAGGCCGAGATTACCGCGAGGTCGTCCGCATCCTCGACGCGCAGCTTGAACGCGGTGCCGCCTTCGTCAGCGTGCATTGCGCATCCTCTCGATCCGAGCGCCGCACGCCGCGAGTTTTTCTTCGAGACGCTCGTAGCCGCGGTCGAGGTGGTAGACGCGGTTTATTACCGTCTCCCCGGACGCGACGAGACCGGCGACGACCAGAGATACCGAGGCGCGCAGGTCGGTCGCCATTACCGGAGCCCCCATCAGCGCCCGGACGCCGCGGACCAAGGCCGAGGCGCCGTGGACGTTGATGTTGGCACCCATGCGGGTGAGCTCGGGAACGTGCATGAAGCGGTTCTCGAAAATTGTCTCCGTGATCATCGACGCCCCGGTGGCGGTCGCCATCAGCGCCATGACTTGCGCCTGCAGGTCGGTCGGAAAACCCGGATAAGGTTCGGTCATGATGTCGACCCCCTCGAGAGAGCCACCGCGTCGGCGCACCCTGAGCCCGTCGGCGGTAGCCGACACCTCTACCCCTGCCCCCTCAAGGGTGCGGACCAGCGCTGCCACGAGATCGATCCGGGTGCCCGTCAACCGCACCTCGCCGTCCGTCGCCGCCGCCGCCATGATGTAAGTCCCGGTTTCGATGCGATCCGGGATGATCATATGGCTCGTCCCGCTCAATTGGCCGGCACCGACGATGCGAAGGCGATCCGTGCCGATCCCGTCGATCCGGGCACCCATGGAAACCAGACATGTGGCAAGGTCTGTGATCTCCGGTTCGCGCGCAGCGTTGATCAGTAGGGTTTCGCCTTCCGCGAGCGTGGCCGCCATCAGGAGATTCTCGGTGGCGCCGACCGACACGGTCGGGAACGCGATTTCAGCGCCCTTTAGGCCCTTTGGTGCGCGCGCGTCGATATAGCCTTGGCGCAGCTCGACCTCGGCGCCGAGGCGCCGCAACCCTTTGACGTGAAGATCGACCGGTCGCGGTCCAATCGCGCAGCCACCGGGCAGAGATACGCGTGCCCTACCGCAGCGCGCGAGAAGCGGCCCCAACACGAGAACTGACGCCCGCATCTTGCGGACGAGGTCGTAAGGCGCCGTGGTCGACGTGATGTGCGCGGCGCACAATTTCAGCATATTCCCGCTGCCGCGGACCGTTTCGAGCGAGATGGCGACGCCATGCTGAGCGAGCAGGTTTGCCATCGTCGTTATGTCTGCCAGATCGGGAACATTCTCCAGAATCAACCTCTCCGGTGTCAGCAAGCCGGCCGCCATCAGCGGCAATGCCGCATTCTTGGCGCCGCCGATCGGAATTATGCCTTCGAGCGGAACACCACCTTTGATGCAGATCTTGTCCATCGCCTCGTTCCAGCCGCCTGCCGACGCGGCAGCGCCAACAGGCCGTTGATTGGCCCACTGTCGGCCATCGTGGATGCTTTTACTGGAACCGGGGGGAGCGGCTCAAGCCGGCGGCTCGCGCTCCCGGTCCGTTCCTTGCGATTGCGCAAGCTTGCGCCGATCACGCGCGCGCTTTTGTTCCTTGCGCCGCACCAAGTTCTCGCGCAATGCCTTGGCCAGCCTCGCTTCGCGGGCAGCCCGCTCGGCGCTTTTTTGCGGGGTGATACGGGGAGGCTCGCTCATCCTACGATGCAACGAGAGCGCCGCGAAGCTGTCAAGGGGTCACCTGTTGCTTGAGGCGCATTCCCCGCGTAGCTGGGATGACCACGACATCCTCTCGGTACCGGAGGAAAACGCGCTTGCGAGTGAATAAATACAACGAAAATCGCCGTCGCGCGCTCGAAATGACCGATTTACATCCGGAATAGCGTACCTGATCAATGAGTTAGGGAGCAATTTGCAAGACCGCGGAACAACGAAATCCGTCCCGACTATCAACGAAATCTGCACGGCCTGCGGGGAGGAAGAACAAGGGGATAGAGCCCGCACCTGCAGACGCAACCGCAAGCGGGAAGGTCAGGGTGGGGCGATCTTGCCAGCCGAAGGGCCCTCGTGTATTGGCTTCCGTCCGAGCCGGGGAAGATCTCGGACCGGGACGCTGCCGTAGCTCAGTGGTAGAGCACTCCCTTGGTAAGGGAGAGGTCGTAGGTTCGATACCCACCGGCAGCACCAGCTTTCTAGCCACATTTGCCGCGGGTCTCGACGTTAGGCTGCCCGCTCGTCGTC
Organism: Alphaproteobacteria bacterium; assembly: GCA_019237135.1. Classification (GTDB taxonomy): domain Bacteria; phylum Pseudomonadota; class Alphaproteobacteria; order ATCC43930; family CGMCC-115725; genus AP-15. Next base: position 17,951 of record JAFAHQ010000108.1, on the reverse strand, counting down.
GTCCGGGCTGCGCTCATCTTGCGGCAGTTGCTGTAAATCAGCCATTCACTAAACCCTGCTAATGATGGGCATATGCCCGACCTCGCCAATTTTCCGGAGCGCCTCACCCGTCGGCGAGTTGATGACGCCTGGGACGGCCTCCCGCAGCTCACGAAGGAATTCGGCCCAGCTAAGGAGCGTTTGAGCCGCCTCTCGGCACGGAAGGAGGTGACGGGAACCGCGCTTCTGATCAGTTTCATTGTAGCGGCGCCCGTCATCATTTGGTTCGAGACCTTTCCGCGTTACTGCCTGTGAGCCAACCGTGAGCCATCGGCAATGTACGGACCGGAACTGAGAACCTACTGCCTGAGTGCCCTTGTCTCCATGCTCCTCGGTACGGGCATCGGCGTCGGCTGGCATTACTTTGTGGACACCGCCGGTGCAACGGCCACGGCCGCGGCAGTAACTCGCTCCGCGCAACAGGATGCGCCGCATCCTCTATCGACGAACCCTCCTGCCCCGCGAGAGGGTCCGGTTCTCAGTGTCCCAGGGTCTCCAGATCCCTCACACGCTCAAGAACCAGCCCGACACAACCCACGTAAGGGGTGCAGTAAGAGTCACGCATGCCGGAAATACCAGCCGCGCTGATAGGTGCCACGTCGTATCCCGTTGCGCCCGCGATCGTTGAATGTCCCTGGAGCCTGTGACTGAGTGCCCCGACTGCGAGGGTAAGGACCTCCTTGAGCGCGCGGATGCGGAGGATAGCCGGAAGTGGCTACAGGTCTTCCCGCGCCTTTGCGGCCACTTCAGTGGAACCGGTAAGGTCGTCAAGCCCAGCCCCGGTACCGAAGGCAGTTGACGGCTCGCCTCGCTCGCGATGTACGTAGCGGTTTGGCCGACTGCGCACACTCACGCTTGGCGGTGTAGCTGCATTTGCCTCGGGATGAACGGTCGCGGTAAGCCGTTCTGCCCCCCGGCGCCGAGACCCTTAGCTTAGTAGGAATGATAGGCGGCGGGGCGACGGTGACGGTAATGTGGGCGCGGAGGTGTGGTCGCAGCGCCGGCTATGGCGCCCACACCTCCGCCGACCGCCGCACCGATACCAGCACCGTGCCCGCCGCCGGCGATCGCGCCGATTACCGCTCCAGTGCCGGCGCCGATCAGGCCGCCGCCGACCGCGCGCTCAGCGGGATTGTACGAGTCCGCGAAGGTAGTGGTTGCCAACATCATTCCAGCGCCGATTAGGCCGGCGATGGTCGATCGCTTTTTCATCGGCTCAACTCGCAATGCTACAGAGTAAACAAATAACGCGGGATGCAGTTCCGGTCCCGAGAGTGCCGGCGTTCCAGCGCTAAGTTCCTACCACGGACCACCACGCCTTGAGCTGATCGACCGTGCCGGCGAATTTGCTGCGGTCGCAAGGCCCGATGCCTGGCACCGGCACAACGGCGCTGCCGACTTGGCCGTCGGTGTGCTGCCATAGCTGCCACGCCGTGAAACCCGGCGGGCAGATCGGCCGCGAGCCGTACTCGGCCAGCCACAACGCGCAATTCGAAAGCGTTTGGTTCGGTGCCGACAGCATGCTGCGGATCGTGTATAGAACCGGCCATTTCCCGGTGGCGGCCTGAACGCTCGCGACCGCCGTTGCGGCCTGCATGACGCTCGCCTGCGACGGCGGATAGGGCTCCCAATCGAGCGCCAGCCAATTAACCATTCCCTCGGATACCGCGACTGTCAGGAAATGCGCGGCCTGTTCCGTCGGGCTCGAGCCATCGAGGAAATGATAGGCGCCGACGTGCAGTCCGGCCGCCCGGGCCTCGGCGACGCGCGGCAGGAACGTCGGGTCGACGAAACCCGTCCCCTGCGTCGCCTTCACGATCACGGCCGTGATTCCGGCCGCGGCCGTGGTAACGAAATCCTGGCTAACGTTCTCGTAGTGCGAGATGTCGATCACGACATCGGACATGACCGGCGGCAAATAGGGTGCTGGACTCGTCATTGTGGAATTCTCATTAATATACGCAATATTTGTATCATTATACAAATTCAATATAGCAATGTCAATTATAGACTCCTCACTTGCGTGATCGACCCAGCGACACAAATATCTACCTGCCGGGGGCTGGAGACGGCCCCTCTGCAGGCCGGTCGCTACGCGTCCCAAGCCGCTCGCCCCGATACCTTTGGGACCATATCGGTTCCCACCACCAACGGTTCGCGAGATACCAGGAGACCGTCTTGCGCAACCCACTGTCGAAGCTTTCGCGAGGCTTCCAGCCCAGTTCACGCCGGATTTTCGTTGCGTCCATGGCATAGCGCCGGTCGTGGCCCGGCCGATCGGCGACGAAGGTGATCAGGCGCTCATGTGGCCGATGAGGCGAACCCGGCAACATTTCGTCGAGCAATCGGCAGATCGCTCGCACGACATCGATATTGGTCCGCTCGGCGTCCCCGCCGAGATTGTAGCTTTCGCCAGCCGGCGCTTCGTTCAGAATTGAGAACAGCGCACGGACGTGATCCTCGACGTAGAGCCAGTCGCGAACATTATCCCCTTTCCCGTATACCGGGATCGGCTCGCCGTGCAGCGCCTTCAGAATGGTGAGCGGGATCAGCTTTTCCGGGAAGTGGCAGGGCCCATAATTATTTGAGCAATTGCTGATCACCGTCGGTAGCCCGAAGGTCTCCCGCCAGGCGCGCACAAGGTGATCGGCGGCTGCCTTCGAAGCCGAGTAGGGCGAGTTCGGCTGATACCGGGTGGTTTCGGTGAACCAGCCCGTAGCACCGAGCGAGCCGAACACCTCATCGGTCGAAACATTGTGGAATCGGAATTGGGCGGCGCGCTTCGCCGGAAGTCTCTGCCAATGGGCCAGCGCCGCCTCGAGCAGTACGCAGGTCCCCTCGACGTTGGTCTTGATGAAATCGGCCGGACCGTCGATTGATCGATCGACATGAGATTCCGCTGCAAGGTGCAGAACGGCATCGGGGTCGAACTCGCGCATCAGCGCGCCGATCGCTTGCCGGTCGCAGATATCGGCTTGGCGAAACGCGTAGCGAGGGCTCGATTCGACCGCCCGCAACGAGCTCAAGTTTGCCGCATAGGTCAGCTTATCGACGTTCAGAACCGTGGCGTTCACTTCGCCAACGAACAAGCGACAAACCGCCGAGCCGATAAAGCCCGCACCACCCGTCACCAAAACTTTCATTGCCAGCCGTCGTGTTTGCAATGCCGAGGCAAGCTACGCTGACCCAGGCGGATCAGGCAACACGCCCCCGAGGACCCCTCGCTTGATGGCGGTAACAAACTTGAAATATTCTGCTTCCGCGGGCGAGGTCGCGTGTCTGCCTCCGCTGGCGCCGATGTCGAGACGCCGGCGAACGGCCATCGAAAAATGGCTCGATAATTACGGTTTGGTCGTCAGGGAGGCGTGCCCGCCGCCCAAATCGGGAGGGCGAATGTCGAGACGGATTCCTATGCCCGCGGCTCTGGACGCGCTCGGGCCATCGGCCATTCGCGCTTCCTGGCTCGCGCTGGCTTTGATGGCCTCGCCCTGTGTCGCGAGCGCTGCCGACAAACTCGTGCTCCAGCTTCACCGCGGGGCGCAGTTCGAGTTTGCTGGCTACTATGCGGCGCTGTGGCAGGGTTTTTACCGGGAGGTTGGGCTTGAGGTCGAGATCAAACCGGGTACCCCTCCAGGAGTTCCGCCGATCGACCCGGTCCGTGAAATAGCCGAGGGCCGCGCCCAGTTCGGGACTGGAACCGTGCAATTGCTGATTCGGGCGGCCCAGGGACAGTCGCTGGTGTTGCTGGCGCCGATTTTTCAACAGAGCGACGCGAGGGTCTATTACCGCGCGGATGGCGATTTCTCCTCCCCCGGAGGGCTGCTCAGTGGCAGGATCGGGTGGTTGCCTCCGAGCAACGTCCTCGATATCGAGCTGCGCACTGCGCTCTACGCGGAAGCGATCGATCCGGATAAGCTGAGATCTCTGTCGATCGAGCCGGGCCAAGCCCTCGCCGACCTGGCCAGTCACCGGGTCGACGCGGCTGTTGGCTCGACCTGGGAGCTGCCCTGGCAGGCACAAGAGCGCGGCATCGCGCTGAAATCCTTCAACCCTGCGGGCTATCGGGTCGAGTACTACGGCGACAGCCTGTTCACCTTGCAGCGTCTCGCGAAGACCGATCCGGCGATGGTTCGGCGCTTTCGCGAGGCTTCGGTCAAGGGCTGGGCGTATGCGTTGCTGCATCCCGACGAGATCGCGGCGCGTGTCCTCGCCGAACTGCCGGTTCAGGTAGCAGTGTCCGATCCGGCTGCATTTACCCGCTATCAGACCGAGGTGGCGCGCAAGCTTGCTCGTTATCCCCAGGTCCCGCTCGGCCATTCAAACCCCGAACGCTGGGGCCGGATTCAGCAGAGCTTGATCGAGATAGGCGAGATTACGCGCCCGGCCGATCTCGACGCCTTTCTTTATAATCCCGACGCGGCGGCCCGGAACCGGAGCGATGGGCAGGCAGCCATCGGCGCCGCGGCCGTTGCCGTCGTCCTGCTGGCCGGCGCGGGCTTCCTGTGGCGGCGGGGCCAGAGGCGGAGCGCGGCTTCAGCACAAGCCGCCGCCGGCGACCGCAAGCCGCCTGGCGGGGCGGTCGCGCCGATCGCGAGCGTATCTGCTGACCTCCGCCATAATTTAACTGCCATTGGGCCGTACGCACGAACCTGTATGAGGATGTTCAGAAACCGAATGAGCCCGCAGCCTCGCGTCGCGCGGTTAGTTGCCACGGTATCCGATGCGCTCGAGCGGGTGAAGATGCGCCGTGTCAGCCTGTGGTCCCACCTTGCGCGGCTGCGCGTAGCGGTGGCGGCTGTGCCGAGCCACCTGGCGAGTGTGACGCGCCGAAGCGCAGTATCGAGCGGGGCCGGTGTGCCGGGCCCGCGCTCGACCGATCTCAATGCCACGCTGACGACGTTCGAGCGCTCGATCCGACGAGGAGTCCCGGACGCTGTCAGATGCCGCTTTTCGCTGCTGCCCGAGCCGTGGCTTTGTTACACCGATGCGGATGCGGTGGCGGCGACGACTCTCGATCTCGTTGCCGCGGCGGTGGCTGATATGCCAGCCGGTGGGGATCTGATCATCGGGACCCGTCAATACGCGATCGACGCGGCGGGGGCCGCTGAACTCGCCGGCAGCGCTCCCGGGGATTATGTCCGGTTGACTGTCAAGGACAATGGCCCCGGCCTATCCGCTGAACGTCTCGACCAGATCTTTGACCCAGCGATAACCGTCAGACCGGCCGTCGCTGCCGCCGACGAATTGGCCCGACGGCTCGGCGGCTTCGCCCGCGTCGAAAGCGCCGAAGGGATCGGTACCGCCGTCCATCTCTATTTTCGCCGGGCCATCCCTACCGACGTGAGTGCCCAGCAACCGCCCGAGGGAGACGGACCGGCCAAAGCCGCCGCCGCATAGCAAGCGACTGCGCGCTGGTGGGTGGCTCCGCGGCGGCATTTTCGTGCGATCACAAAGTCAGCTCGGTCAAATCGATCCAGCGTCGCTCCCGGTTGCTTTGATGGCAGGCCTCGGCGAGCTGGACCCCCTTTGCCCCTTCGAGCAACGGCGACGGAAACGGCGCGCCGTCCACAACGTGCCTAAGGAATAATTCCCAGCCGGCGCGGTAGCCGTTGCGGAACGGCTCCACATCGGGCAGCTCCTGCCATTGCTCGTCGAAGACCATCGGCTGCGGCCGATCCGGGTCGAATAACGGTCTCGGTGTCGCCACCGATGGCTGCACGAAGCAGCGGTGAAGACCGCACACCGCCGAGCCCAGGGTTCCGTCGACCTGGATCTGCAAGAGGTCGTCGCGCTTGACTCGGCTCGTCCAGGATGAACTGACCTGCGCCGGAATCCCGCCCGCGAGCTCGAAGATCGCAAAAGCGTGGTCCTCGACATCGACATCGTATGACTGTCCCGCCTCGTTGCGGCGCCGCGGCTGCGCGGTCACGTGGCGGCACGACACCGATTTGATCTCGCCCAGCAGGCGGTCGAAGATGTAGCGCCAGTGGGCGAACATATCGAGGACCAGACCGCCCCCTGAAGCCTTGCGGTAGTTCCAGCTCGGCCGCTGCGCAGCATATAGCTCGCCGTCGAACACCCACCAGCCGAAATCGAGGCGCACCGAAAGCACGCGGCCGAAGAAATCGACCTCGTAGAGCTTCTTAAGCTTACGCAACCCGGGCAGGAACAACTTGTCCTGCACGACGCCGCTCTTGAGACCGGCGCGTTCGGCTCGGCGCGCCAGGTCGAGCGCGCCGGGAAGGGTCTCGGCGATCGGCTTTTCGAGATAGACATGCTTGCCGGCGTCGATCGCGGCGGCGGCGCGTTCTGGCCGCCCGCCGGTGGCGCTGGCGTCGAAGTAAATCGCGATACCGGGATCAGCGAGGCTTGTATCGCGCTCAGTACTCCATTTGAGGCCGCAGTGCCCTGCCGCCAGCGCGGCGAGCTTTGCCGGATTGCGGCCGAGCAGCACCGGCTCGGGGACGAGCCGATCGCCATTGGCGAGCGCCAATCCGCCCTCGCCTCGGATTGCCATCAGCGAGCGCAGATGCTGCGTCGTGCCGAGCCGGCCGGTAGCACCTTCGATGACGACCCCAATCGGGCGCGTGCCCATGTGCTCACTCCTGACGCTGGTTTGACGGTCGATTTCCCTGCCGGACCGGGAAACGACGGGAAAAAAACGAAGCGCAGCCCGTCGAAATTCCGAAAACGATCTTCTTATCAGATACTTATGGTTCCTTGTCGGACGCTTTTCTGACGCCCCCTGAGGGAGAGCTTGACGGTTTTTCGGACGCCCGGATCCGGCGCGGACGAGCAGCCAAAAAAATGCCGGCGGGGCCCCTATGCGGTGGATCATACCCCTCGATCTTGTCCCCAAGGTGGCGGCTAGATTGCGGTGACAATCCGCGCCCGCAGTCGGCGGCCGGCCCGCGAAACTCGCTATTCAGCACCCGTGGCATCCGGCTCTTTCGTCCACAGGTAAGCCTGGCCCTTGGGTGTCCAGCGAAGTCGTGTCGGACGGCCCGCCGCGTTGGCTTCAAAATCGGCAAAGCCGACCGGCCCGTCACCCCAGAATGCCACCACGTCGGCAAAACGGCCCTCAGGCACGAGGCGAACCGTAAAGACCGTGCCATCGAACGGTTCGAGCCGAAGCTGCGCCCCAGTCTCCTCCAAGGCCGCAACCAGCGCGCCGTTGTCCGGCCTGAGCTCCGCCGAACCCATCTCTTCGCTCGCGTAGTCGCCCGCGAGCGCAACCAGGTCCGGCGGCGGCCGGGGCGCTGCCGGCCTGGTGTACAGTTTCTGCTCCTTTGCCGCTTCGGCCTTGGCGCCGGCGAGCGCCTTTTGCACATAATTGGTCTCGGGATTGCCGAGCAGCTTGTCGAAAATCCAAACCCGCGACCGCGTCCGGAAAGCCCTTGTTCTGCTCGTTCGTCAACACGATAACCCCGACCCCTTTTTTCGGCAGGAAGCCGATCGCCGCGCCAAACCCGTTGGTGTCGCCACCGTGCCAGACGACACGGCCATTCGGCGTGTCGTTGATGAACCAGCCCATCGCATAGCTCACGGTCTCGCTGATCGCGACCTACGGCGTCCGCGTCACCGCGAGGGTCTTCTGCGAGACCAGCCGGCGCCCGTCAAAGACGCCGTCGTCGATCTGCAACCGCAACCAGCGCGCGCAATCCTCAAGCGTCGAATTGATGTCCCCGGCTGGGCCGAACACGTATGGGAAGGAAGGATCGACCGGGATCTCGACCGAGCCTTTCGCGCTCCAGCGATAGCCGACCGCATGATTCGGAGTGCCGGCGAACGCCTCAGCGGTGAAGCTCGTGTCGCTCATGCCGAGCGGCTCGACGATCTCGCGTCCCGCCAGCGCCGGCCAATCGGTGGCGCCGAGCGCCTTTTCGACAATTCGCCCGGCGAAAAGATGCGTGATATTGATGTAGCTGAAAGCGCTGCGAACGCTCGTACGCGGCTCGACAAAGCGCAGCGAACGCATCAGCCAATCGGCGTCATAGCCGAGAAGGGACAGCACGGTGTTGGCTTGCGGCGGCAGACCCGAGCGTTGCGCTAGCAGGTCGTAGACGCGGAACTCGCGGGTGACATATGGCTCCTTCAACGCAAAGGACGGATCGACGTCGACGACGCGGTCGTCCCATTTGAGCTTGCCGCGATCGACCGCGATGGCAAGCGTCGTCGCGAGAAAGGCCTTCGTCGTCGAACCGATCTGAAACACCGTCTTCGTGTCGACCGGCTCATTGCCACCCTTGCGGCGCAGGCCAAAGCCGCGGGAGTAAACTAGGCGGTCGCCGGCGACGATCCCGACCGCGGCGCCGGGCACGTCGTAATCCGCCATACCGGCCGTCACGTAGCGCTCGAGCTCGGGCACCAGCGTGCTGATGCGCGATTCCATGTCGGGTGAAAGGGTCGGTGGAGACGACGTCTGGGCCAGCGCCACGTCGACGACCAGCAGGACACCTGCCAACGTTATCGTCAGTCTGGCCTAGCGCCGCCCTCCGACACGGGCGAGTGTCAGAGCGATCCGGGTCAAGGCGCTTCCCTTACCTGCTCACATGGCTGAAGCGACAATCGCCGCGCGCAGGATCTCGGGGATGCGGTCGAGTGTCTCGGTCGGGGTCGACAAGGGCGGCGCCAAGCAGATAGTATCGCCGACCGGAGGGTCGGCGCTGCCCGGTCGAATGCGCGGCAGCAGCCCGCGCATCAGAGCCTCGCGGGTGACACGCGCGCCGAGGCCCAGCGCCGGTGCCTTGGAATGACGATCGCTCACGAGTTCGATGCCGCACATCATGCCGAGGCCGCGCACGTCGCCGATCACCGGCAAATCGCGCAGCTCTTCGAGGCCGGCCAAGAGACGCCGGCCCATTTCCGCGGCCCGCTCGACCAGCCCCTCGCTCTCGATGATCTCGACGTTACGCAAGCCGACTGCACAGCACACGGGATGGCCGGAATAAGTGGCGGCGTGCATGAAGCGCCGATCGACTGGCGCAGTCTCGATCGCCTCGTGCACGCGTTTGGAGGCGATCACGCCGCCGAGCGGCAGATAGCCGCTCGTCACCCCCTTGGCGAACGAAACAAGATCGGGCTCGACCCCCCAATGGCCCAGCGCGAACCACCTCCCGGTGCGTCCGAACCCGGTGATCACCTCGTCGGCGATCAGCAAGACCTCGTGGCGGTCGCAGATCTCGCGCAGCCGCGGAAAATAGCTCGGCGGGGGCACGATGACGCCGCCTGCGCCCATTATCGGCTCGGCGATCACCGCGGCGACGGTATCAGGCCCCGCAGCGAGGATCGCTTTCTCCACCGCGTCGGCTGCTCCGATCCCTGGTTCTTCATTGCCGGCCCAGCGGTAGGCGTAAGGCGGGGTGACCTGGATGAAACCAGGCACCAGAGGTCCGAACATTTTGTGGTAGGCCGCCATGCCGGTGGCGCTCATCGCCGCGAGGGTCACGCCATGATAGGCGTGGACTCGTGAGATGATCTTGGTCTTCTCGGGCTTGTCTTTGATCTTCCAGTAATAGCGTGCAAACTTGAACGACGATTCATTGGATTCCGCACCGGCGGTTGTGAAATAAACCGCAGCAGAATTAGAGTAACCGTGTCCGACGATTTTCTCGGCGAGTCGGACCGCCGGCTCGTTGGTGGCGCCGATATAAGCCGAGGCGAAAGCGATCCGCCGCATCTGCGCGCTCGCCGCGTCGGCCAGTTCGGTGCGGCCGTGACCGACGTTGACGTTCCACAGGCCCGAGAGCCCGTCGATATATTCGCGGCCATCGGCGTCGTGCAGCATGGCCCCCCGCCCATCAATGACGACCAGCGGCTGGCGGTGATCGTCGGGATGGTGTAGCGGGTGGACGAGATAACGCCGGTCGGCCTCGAGGAGTTGGCTGGTATCGTCCATGTTCGCTCCTGTGCGCGGGACCTCTCGCCGGTAACCTAATCGCGTCGGCCTCAGCGAAACAACGGCGAAGCATGTTGACTCCGCGCGCCCCGGACACCAGCCTTCCCGGAAGCATCTCTCTCGGGGCTTGCCGATGACCGCGCCTGATGCCTCCACACCCTATCCGATCCGCGATGATTTGAGCGCGGCGCATGCCCGCGCCTGGGCACGGATCGCGCGGCCCGGCACCTGGTTTGATGGCGCCGCGCGCGTCGCGATCGCCGCTGAGACCCGGCATGCCGCGAATTGCGCGCTCTGTTGCCGGCGTCAAGAGGCGCTATCTCCGCTGGCGATCGAGGGCGCCCACGATAGCCTCGGCCAACTGCCTGAAATCGTCGTCGAAGTGGTGCACCGCGTGCGAACCGATCCGGCCCGCCTCGGCGAGCGCTGGTATAGCTCGGTGATCGCCCGCGGTCTTACCGAGGAACAATATGTCGAGGCCGTCAGCGTCGTCGCCCACGTCGTCGCGATAGACACGATGGCGCGTGGCCTGGGCCTCGGTATGCCGTCGCTCCCGCCACCGAGGCCGGGTCCGCCCTCGCATTACCGGCCGGCGGGTGCCAAGCCGGGGGGCGCATGGGTCCCCTGGGTCGAGCCCGCGGACGCGGGCGAAGTCGAGGCGGGAATCTATCCGAGCAATCGCCCTCCAGCCAACATCATGAAGGCGATGAGTCTGGTACCCGCCGAGGTCCGCAGCTTTTTCGACCTGGTAACGCACCAATACCTGCCCGGCGAAGTGATGCGCGATTTCGCGCGCGAGTATCGGGCGATCAGCCACGCTCAGATCGAGCTGTTGGCGGCGCGCGTCTCGGCGCTCAACCGATGTCTCTATTGAACCACCAGTCACGCCTTGCTGCTCCGTGCGAGCGGCCGGACCTACGACAAAACTTACGATCTCGCGGCGGTCACCGGCATCCGTGAGGGCGAGAGCGTACCTTCAGGCGACCTGCTAGTCGCCTTTGCCGAAGCCGTGCTTGGCGACGACGACGCTGCGCTCGCGCGGGCACGCGGCGCGCTGATTGCGGCGCTTGGTCCGCCGGTGCTGGTCGACGCAGCCGCCGTCGTCGGCCTCTTCAACGCCATCGACCGCGTCGCCGACGCAACCGGCATCCCGCTGGAGCCGGAAAAGGCAGCGGCGAGCGCCGACTTTCGCGCGCCACTCGGTCTCGACCTCTTCGCGGTTGTTGACAGGAGCTGATCTAGCTCGTCTACGAACTGACTCTCACTGTCCCGCCGATCTGCGGCATGGTCTTTTTCGGACCTTTTGACAGAGGTGACCGATGATCAGCCGCTTCCGTACCTTCATCGCAGGGTTCCTTGTTCTGCTCCCGCTGGCGGTAACGGTTGCCGTTATCGTCTGGGTCGGCAGCTTCATTTTCGCCTATCTCGGTCCTGGCGGGGCGATCGGCCGGATACTGATCTCGATTGGCTTCAACTTTTCGAGCTCCCCGGTTGCAGCCTATGCGCTGGGCGCGGTCGTTGTGGTCGGGCTGGTTTATCTGCTCGGGCTCGTCGTCGAATCCCGGCTCGAAAGCCGGGTGCGGCATCTGATCGACTCGCTGATGGAACGCATCCCGTTCGTCGGCAACCTTTACGATGTCACCAAACGGTTTGTTGCCATCGTCGACCGAAAGAACCAGGACGGCCTCAAAAGTATGAGCCCGGTCTGGTGTTTCTTTGGCGGCGAGGGAGGTGCTGCGGTTCTCGGGGTGCTACCGATGCCCAAGCCGATCACGATCGGTGATCAGCAATATCATGTGGTGCTCGTCCCGTCCGCGCCTGTGCCGGTCGGGGGATGCCTGGTCTATGTTCCAGTCGAGTGGGTGAAGCCGGCGGATTTCGGGGTCGAAGCATTGATGAGCATCTATGTGTCGATGGGCGTCACATCTCCCCAGATGGTGGAGTGGGCTTCGACCATGCGCAGCTGAGGCCGAGCGGTGCTGAAGGTCTAGCGATTGGGCAGGTCGAGCGGATAGATCGGCCGTCGGACTTTCTCGAATTTCAGCTGCCCGTAGTCCGAGGTACAAACGCCGACCCCGGCGCAGTCGACCACCGCTTTGGCCATTGTGCCGAGCCCAGCTCGCCAATGGATACGGCTCTTCAACATCACATAGCGCTTTTGCAGCGGGTCGATGCCAAGGCTCGAGAGGCAATTGAGATCGGAGGGCTCGACATGGCGCGAGATCAGCACGATCTCGACCGTCCCGGTGTCGAGCACCACTGCTTCACCCATATCCATCTGAACGCCGCGCGCCATCGGACCGCGGTTCTTGTAGTGGCCGTTGGAGATGGTCTTGACCATGCCGCTCACGGTGAGTGGCGGGCTTTCGGCGGGGATTGCCGGCATCCTGATCTTGCCGCCGATCGACAGGGTTACCTGCGTGCCGATACCGGCGGCGATCGCCTGCTTTACTGCCTCTGGGTCGTAGATTGCAAAGGCGGCGACATCCTCGAGGCCCTGCCCCAGGATCTCCGCCAGCACGACGGTCGTGTCCATCGTGCCGCCGGATGCGCAATTGTCGTAATGGTCGAGCAATACGATCGGGCCCTCCCCTGGCCGGGGGGCCGGCATCGCCTTGGCGCGGGCGACCGATTGCTGCAACGGCTCGATCTCGTAGACAAAAGCCTCGCGCTCGACCCAGGCGCGACCCAACAACTCGTCGCGCAGCTCTTCGGCGAGCTTGCGGTCGCCATCGGTGACCACGACCGCGCTCAACCCGGCATTGGTGATGTCGGCGTGCGGAAAGCCGGTGAAGAGGCTCGCGGCCAAAGCGCCTTCGGCACTCATCGCCGCGCAGCGGTGCTGCAGTTCCTTGTTCGGATGATCATCGGTGCCTTGCCGCATGACATGCGGCAGCATCGGCTCGTTGCGCCACGCCATGACCGGCGTCACCTCGCCGCGCATTGCGCGCAACAGAATCTCGCCAGCGAGCTTGGCGGTCTCGTAGGTGTCGATGTGCGGGTAGGTGCGATAGCCGGTGACCACGGTCGCATTGGCGATCATCGCGTCATAGAGGTTGGCGTGCATGTCGAGCGAGACGGCGACCGGGGTCACCGGGTCGATCGCCCGCAGCCGCTTCAGGAACTCGCCTTCTCCATCCTCGAGGCTCGCGGTCACCATGGCACCGTGCAGATCGAGCATGATGCCGTCGAACCCGCCGCGCGCCACGGCCTCGAAAATCGTGTCGGTGATATGCTTATAGGCTGCGTCCTCGACTGGACTGCTCGGCGAAGCGCCGGCGGCAATCGGCAATACGATCTCCGCGCCTTCGCGCGTGGCGAGGTCGAGATAGGCGCTGAGCCCGGTGCCGGTGCCGCGATAAGCGCGGATCGCCGCCTCGCCATAGAGCGGCGCAAATCGCGCGAGCGGGGTTGGTACCGGCGAGAAAGTGTTGGTTTCGTGCTTCATCATCGCGATCAACAGGCGCATGATCGGTAACTCCTTCATCAACTGTCGTCGCGAGCCGCGCGCTTGCGTGCCGGGACGGACATACGATATTTATGCTGATGTAGATATATAGGCTAGGTATGGCAGCGTCTGCTCGATTGATGATCTTGATGTCGCCGGAGGAGCGGGCTTCCCTCAACACCAAGGCGCGCACGCTGGGAGTGTCCGCTGGGGAGGTCGTTCGACGTGCCGTGCAAGCCTTCGAGCTGGGCACCGAGGAAGAGGCCGCCGAGCTCCGTGCGCTGATCGACGTCTTCAACCAACTCCATCCGGAGACATTGCAGATTGCGGACGAAAGTCACCGCAAGGTAGCCGAGACCCTGGCGGGACCATCGAGGCGCGATCCGGTAAGCCGGCGCCGGGGGAAGACGGCGGCGGCGTGAGCCTCTACGGCGACGCGATAAAAGCGCTCCGCCAAGTCATCCTGCTCGATGAGCGGGTCCGCAACACGGCGGTCGATCTGGCGCGGATGAGCCAAGAGGTCGCCGATCTGCGCGACCGGGTGAGCCGCCTCGAAGGGATGCTGGCCGCGGGTATGGCTTTGTCACGAGAGGCAAACCCGGCGCGCGACCGACGCCGCCTGGCGGGGCCGTCCGATCAATCAAAGTGAGGGCGGGGAAATGCCCGACGATCCTGTCGAGACCCATTACACGAGGCAGGATCTCGGCGCGGCCATCCTCGCGGCGCTGAAGGCCGCCGGAAAAGACCTCGATCATCTGACGCCGGACGATCTTGCACCGGTCGACGAGTTCCACGGCGGGCAGAGGCCGGCGACAGTGCGGCTCGCCGAGCTTGTCGGCTTTGCCGGAACCGAACGGGTGCTCGATGTCGGCTCGGGGCTCGGCGGGCCGTCGCGCTATCTCGCCTGGCGTTACGGCTGCCGGGTCAGCGGCGTAGATCTGACCGCTGAATTCGTGCGGGTTGCCGAGATGCTGACCCGGCTGACCGGCCTTGTCGACAAGGTTGATTACCGGCAGGGCAATGCGCTCGACCTGCCGTTCGAGGATATGAGTTTCGATGTCGTGTGGTCGCAGAACGCCGCGATGAACATCGCCGACCGCGACCGGCTTTATGCTGAAATGCGCCGGGTTCTCAAACCTGGCGGCAAGTTCGCCCTGCAAGAGGTCGCCGCCGGGCCGGGTGGACCGCCGCACTTCCCGGTGCAGTGGGCGCGTGAGCCAGGCATCAGCTTTCTGCTGTCCCAGGCGGCAACGCGGAGGATGCTCGAAGCTGCCGGCTTCCGCGTCGCCACTTGGCAGGACACGACGCAGCCGGCATTGCAATCGGCGACGGCGCGGGCGCGTAACGCTGTCGGGCAGCCGCCGGCATTGGGCACGCATCTCATCCTCGGCGGCGATTGGCAGGCGATGTTTCACAACTCCGCGCGCAATCTCGAGGAGCGCCGCACCGAATTGTTCAACGCGGTGCTGGAACGCGTCAGCTGAGTTCTATTGCTTCGGCATCACGTCGAGGCGGACGACAACGCCCTCGAGCTCCGGCTTTACCGGAGGATATCGCCGCATGACCAGCGGGTCGTGCCCGGGGACGATATGCTGCGGGCTCGGGGCATGGGCGCGCAGTGCGTCGTAAGCTTCGAGCATCTCGCCGATATGGAAGGCCGCAGTGAAAGGCCGGCCGGTCTCCATGTTCTCGTAGTAGTGGGTGACGTCGGAAGCAAGCACGACCCAGCCGCGGCTCGTGTGGACGCGCACGAACTGCATGCCCGGGGTATGCCCCCCGACCGGGTGCAGGCTGATCCCCGGAGCGAGCTCGACCGAGCCTTTGTAAAGCCGCATTCGCCGGGCGAAATTGAGCCGCACGATGCCAACGACGTCTTCGACCTCGAACGAGCGGGCGAGAAACGGGTAGCGCATATAGCGACCGGTCGTGTAATGCAGCTCGACCTCCTGCAAATGAAACTCCGCCGCCGGGAAGCGGTGGAAAGTGCCGACATGGTCGTAATGCATGTGGGTCAGGATCACGTCGGCGACGGTATTGCGGTCGAGCCCCACCAGGCTTAGCGACTCGGCTGGACAGCGCAGGTGCCGCCGACCGCGCGCCGCGGCGACCTCGGCAGTGAAGCCAGTGTCGATCACGAAACTGCGCTCTACCCCTACAGCAGCCCAGACGAAGTAGTCCATCGGCATCGGCCCGTCATGCGGATCGCCGCCGATAAAATGGTCGGAACGCCGGGCGTCGCGCTCGGCGTATTTGATCGCATACAATTCGTATTCGGGAAGATGGCTGTCCATGGCGGCCTTCGCGTCATCAACAACGGGAGTGACGAAGGAAAGGATTGCGGAGGATCGGCCGCGGTGCAAGCTTGGGCGGGCAACGAGGAGTTCGAACATGACCGCTGCTGTTCTCGGCCCTTATCGCGTCGAAGCCTTCAACACCGCGAAGGCGTCGGAGAATAAGATCCACGACGATGCGGTGGCTCGACGCTTCGGCTTCGGCGGCGGTCTGGTGCCCGGCGTCGATGTCTACGCTTACATGGCCCATCTGCCGGTGACACGCTGGGGGCGTGCCTGGCTCGAGCGCGGCGCCGCTGAATGCCGGTTTCAGAAACCGGTCTATGACGGCGACATCGCCAGCGTCACTGCGACCGATACTGGAGAAGGGCTCGATCTCCGCGTCGAAAGCCATGGCGAGATCTGTGCCACTGGCCGTGCTTCATTGCCCGATCGCCCTCCGCCGCCGCCCGAAGCTTTCGCCGAACCGCCGCTCCGTCCCGCTGAGAGGCCGCCGGCGAGCGAAACCACACTCGCCGTCGGAACCTTGCTCGGCATACGCCCATTGCCTATCACCCGTGATCTGGTTGAGCAGTGCATTGCCGATCTGCGCGAAACCGAGACACTCTATCTGAAGGAGGGTCTCGCCCATCCGGTCATCATTGCACGTACCGGCAATTGGGCATTGAACCACAATGTTGTCCTCGGGCCGTGGATGCATGTCGGCAGCAAATTGCAGCACTTCGGCGTAGTACATATCGGCGACGAGCTGTCGGTCCGCGCCCGCATCACTGCAAATTACGAGCATAAGGGGCATCGCTTTGTCGATGCCGATGTTCTGGTGCTGGCCAACACGCACACGCCGGTCGCGCGTATCGCCCATACTGCGATCTGGCTGCCGCGCCAGCTGTCCGCTGCGTGAAAGTCCTTCGGGAAACCTGAGAGGGTTGCTCAGGGCCGCTCACGCGAGGCCTTTCTCCAACAGGTCGAGTGCGGCGATCGAAAAGGCCCGCATGTTGTCGAGCCGATCGGCTTTGCCGGTCTCGACGGTCATCGAACGCTCGCCGTTGGGGCCGATGACGGCGATGCAGGAATGCCCGGCAGCGTGGCCGTAGCGGCTGCCGGTGGGTCCCGCGGTCCCGGTCTCGCCGACCGACCAGGTGGTGGCGAGCTTGCCGCGGATCTTGCGAGCGAAGAGCAGCGCATAGGCCTCGGTCGACGGCGTGATGCCGGTCAATTCCTGCTCGGTCACCGCGAGCAATTCGCTGCGCGACTGCCGCGTATAGACGACCGCACCGCCGAGGAAATAAGCCGAGGCACCCGGGATCGCCAGCAACGCCGCCGAAATCAGCCCCGCGGTCGAAGACTCGGCGATGCTGATGGTTTCGTTGCGTGCCTTGAGCCTGGCCGCAATCCGCTCCGCCTGCGGCAATAATTCCTGTATCATCGCTGGTCCTCCTGCTGTGGCGGACCCGACCTTGCCGGTTCCGCCGCCCGCTTTGCAAGACTTGTCGAGAGGAGCATCGAGAATGGCACGCGACGGCAACCTCCCATCATCGGCCCCGATCACCGAGCGGATCCTCGAGATCCGCGACCGCTGGCACACCAAAAGACACCCGTTCTTCCTCGCCTTTGGCGAGGGCAAATTGCCGCTCAAAGCGCTCGGCCGTTACCAGGCGCTGCATTACCACTTCGTCTCGCGGGCATTGGCGAGCTTCGGGTTGCTCTATGCCCGCGGCTACCACTTCGAAGAAGTGCGCAAGATGATCGCCGAGAATATTGCCGAGGAAGAGGGGTTGAAGGCGATCCCAGAACCGGGTCACGAGCCGCACGACCACAACGAGTTGATCCTGCGCTTCTGCCGCGCCGCCGGGTTGAGCGACGAGGAGGTGTTCAACACGAAAATGCCGCCGGCCTGGTGGGCGCGCTCGCTCTATATGTATCACACGACCGCGACCGAGCCGGTCGGCGTAATCCTGGCGATGCAGACGACCCAGGAGGGGCAAATGCCGGGACTAATCGGCGAAGTCCTGCTGCCGGCCTTCGAGAAGCATTACGGCTTCAAGCGCACCGCCCGGGAGATCGAGTTCTTCACCGAGCACGACGCCGCCGATGTCGAGCACAGCCGTCGCCAGATCGAACTGTGCGGCCGGCACCTCGACACGCCGCGGCTCGAAGCCCGCGCCCTGCAAGTCGCCGAGGAGATCTGCCAATTGCGCTGGGCGTCGATTTCCGAGCTCTACCGCTCCGAAGTGCTCGGCGAAAAGGAGATCCTGCCGCCCGGCGTCGGTTGAGC
>JAFAHQ010000114.1 GCA_019237135.1 Alphaproteobacteria bacterium | reverse complement strand
GCGGCGCGCCGTCGGGCCCTCGCGCTCTCGCAAGGAAATGTTGCTGAGCTTCCCGCAGGGGTGCGCAACGGTGGCGAGTGATCCGTGAGAGGCGCTGATCGAGGAAATCGGTAGTCACGCGCTTGATCCGCTGGGCTTTGTGCTGTTCGCCTTCCCGTGGGGCGAGCCCGGAATCCCACTCACCGACTCAGCTGGGCCTCGCCAATGGCAGCGTGAGCTGCTAGCTGAACTCGGCCGGCGATGCACAAGGGCTATCAGATCGGCGGACTGACGCCGATCCTGATGGCGCGGGCGAGCGGGCATGGCGTTGGCAAGTCGATGGTAGCGGCTTGGGTCATTTTATGGGGCCTTTCGACGATGCCCAACACACGTGTCGTCGTGACCACGAACACCGATTTACAGCTGCGCACCAAGACCTGGCCCGAGGTCACCAAATGGTTCAAGGCGACCGCCACCGCAGTGTTCTCGGTTGAGGCGGAGCGGGAACGGCTGTGGCGCGCCGGCGCCACTCGCTGGAGCGTGGAAACCACCGAGGCTTTTGCTGGGCTCCATAACAAGGGCCGGCGCGTGATCCTGATCTTCGACGAAGCCTCGGCGATCAGCGATAAGATCTGGGAGGTTAGCGAAGGCGCTCTGACCGACGAGGAGACCGAAATTATCTGGCTTGCCTTCGGCAATCCGACGCGCAATAGCGGCCGGTTCCGGTTTGTCAGACTCCGCGATCAGAGCGCGGCCGCGAGGGGCTGGAAGAAGGTACTAGACTGACGTTTGCCGGCCTCAAGGATCGCCTGCGAGAAAGTTTATTACGCGCGAGGCAGGATGACGATTCGATCGCCAAGGCTCGCGTCGGACAATCCTATAGCCCGGTATTTCCTGGCCTCGACAAGCCGTTCCAGGGCCCCCCATGTATCCAGCAGTTCGACACCATGGCCGTAAATTACTTGCCCGTTTGCGTCCCTTGGATATTGCTCATCCATCAGCGCCTGCAGGCCCGCGTCACATATGCGACCCAGACCCGGCGGACCCGGACATGTACCGATATATATATAGGAGCAACACGGGTACGGCGTAACCGCTAAGGAGAGCGGTGAACAGGCGGAGGATCTCGCCGCGACCATGTTGGCCTCGACACTTGGCCTCGATTTTGATCCCGAGGCCGCATGGAACGAGCGTAAGCAGAAGTCGTGTGCGTCAAGTTCGGCAAATTGGTCATGGCAACGTGCCGGTTGAGTCCAGGTCGATAGCAACATCCCTCGTTCGATCGGAAACGACGATCCCTTCATCCCGACCTTGCCACCGGCAGAGCACCGCGCGCAGCGACAGTCAAGGATGCCGCCGTCTTGGCGGTGGCACCGGCGAAGCCGGCGCGCAACGTCCTTGACCGAGCCGGCACGGTGCTAGGCTGAAACGGTCGGGGATCAAGCGGCACGGCGCAGCCCTTCTTTTTTGTGCTCGCGCAGATCGTCCATGTTGAGGTAGCGATGCTGCTTGAGCCAGTTCTCGTGGGTCTCGACCGCCAGCGCCCGCGACAGCGCCAAGTCACCGTCTGATTGCCGCCAAGCGAAACCAGGTCATCGACACCTTTCGGCTGTTCCTCGATAAGTGCTAGCGTCGCTTGGAGTTCGCCGTGAGCGATCGCGAAGTCTCCGATATCGCGATGTTGAGCTTGACCTGATCGGACCAGCCGGTCGGGCGGACCCAGTCGGGCGGTCAGCTTTTGAAATAACATCTACATGGCCGATGAGCCACAGATGAGCAATGCGGAGTGGTCCTGGCTCACACAACGAAGACTTCGCGCCGGTGCCCGGCGATGACTGAATGGGCAGGAGGAGTTTGCGCCGCCAAGGTTGCGCGGCCGTTGCGAAGTTCGAAAGCGGTCCTTTGCTGGCGATAATCTGGGCACATAGGGCTTTGGGTCAGGCTCTAACGGCTTCAGCGTTATCGTGTTTGGTGACACGAACAGCGATCGAACAGGGATTTAAATCGGCCGAGCAGAGAGAAGCACCGCGGACCCTCAGGTAATCTTCGAGAGAGCCGTTCGGACCCAGCGTAGGTCTTCGGCGAGCGTCCTCCCGCACGACTTCTGCTCCGGCCGAGTCCCCGACCGGAACGCCAGGTAGGTGATCGCGCAGGCCGCGTTGTAGAGCCGGATACGGCCACGATCAAGCTTCCGACCGATCGCCGGTTCATAGACCGCGAGGGCGGCATCCAGCATGTCCTCGCGCCCGACATCAAAAAGGAGATAGCGGAAGTCATGATGTCGGTCCGCCCATGCCGCGCCGTCGTAATCGAAGATGCCGTTGACCGCATCGGTTTCCGGATCCAGCGCTAGGTTGTGAAGCCCAGCGTCGCCGTGAACGAGAACGTGGTCGCCCGCATCGACCGCCACAGCCTCATAGCGTTCGATCGTGCTCTCGATGACGAACACCAACTCCTTATCGTCCACCACGCGCGGAAGGCGTTCGCGGATCCAATCGCTCTGCTCCGGCCAGGCGACGCGCCGAGGGAGCCAGCCCGTCACCTCCGCTTCGCCGATAGCCGTGTGCTGCTCTGCGAGGATGGCGCCGAGCGACCGGCCGACCCGTTGTGCCAGCTCGGAATCCCGCTTGCAGCGCTCGAAGAGGCCCCACGGATCGCAGCGTCCGGGTACCATTTGGCGAATCTCGAAGCCGGACTCCGAGACCAAAAGAGTTCGCGGAACCCGAAAAAAGCAGCGTTCGCCGAGCAAGCGCAGAACCCGGCGCTCGACCGCCAGCCGGCGGCTCCCCGATTCCGATGCGGGGAACCAGGCGAGGCGCTCACCCGGTAGGGCGACCGCCCATCTTTCTTCGCGGGCGACAATCTGAATTTCGTCAGGGGAACAGCACAAGCCGGCGGCATGCAGCATCTCGCAGGCGATTTCGGGTGTCAGATTGGCGATGTGCTTCGCCATCTCCGCCATTCGTACAGACCGTCCGGTTCGCGTTCGTAGATGCGACCGCCGTCGCTCAACTCGACCAAACGAAAGTCGCGGCGGGCTATAGAGCCGGATCGCCAGAGTGCTCTTCGAATAACCCTGACCTCGGCGCGGTCGCTATTCTGCAGCGGCGAGCAACGGCGGCGCAGCGATATAGCTCTCGGCAAGGCGCCGGCCGGTCTCGCGTATCAGCTTTTTGTCGAGCTCCGGTGTCTTTGCCGGTGGCACGCGCACCACCGTGTCGTTGCAATAGGTCGGGATCACCGCGCCGCCGTCACGGAACACGCCGACGGGGTCGTCGCCAGCCTTGACCGCCCGGATGCCGCGCCGGACCTGGTTGCGGAACAGCGTGATGCCCCGATCGGTCGCGCCGAGATGTTCGAGGCCATGGACGGCGATCGGCCGTTGCGACACCTGCGCCTCGAAGTCGCCAGGCCGCCGCTGGCCGTCCGCATAGCTGTCGGCGGCGAGCTGGCCGGGCAGCATGATATTGCGATCGGCCCACCAATCAGGTGTCACGACGTCCTCGGTCTCGCTGACATGGCGAAACTCGATCAGCATCGTGTTGGTGTCGTCGAGCGGCACGATCCAGCGGCTCATCATCGGGCCGCTGAACGGGTGCTCCTGGTGCCCGGTTTCCCAGATCGGCGCGACCTGCTGCAGGTTGGGCAGCACGTTCTCGACACTCCGCACCCAGATGTTGTCGCCGACGCGCCGCGTCGCAATGTAAATGATGCCGACCGGGGTCTCGACGAATTCCAATTCCGGCAGCACGCCGAACTCGTCGGTGAACACCGCGCCGCTGACGATCGTGTGCAGGAACGCGGTGTGCACCGGGTCCATCGCGTTTTCGAGGATCTGCAGCCAGTTGCACGGATAGAAGTACTTCTGCCCGGGGATCATCCGATAGCCCGGCCGATTGAAGCTGTCATAAGTCGGAAAGGCCGGCATCTCTTCGGGCGGACCCATATAGGCGAAGACCATCCCGGCATGTTCCTGCACCGGATAGGCACCGTGGCACAGCCGGTCCTTTAGCGTGCTGGTTGCCGGCTCGCCCGGCGTTTCGAGGATCGCGCCGTCGACGTCGAACAGCCAGCCGTGATAGCAGCAGCGGATCCCCTTGGCGCCGACCAGCCCGAACTCGAGCGAGGTCCCACGGTGCGGGCAGTGCAACTCCAACAGGCCGACCGCGCCGCTGCCGTCGCGGAATGCGACGAGATCCTCACCGAGAATCCGGAGCTTGAGCGGCAGGTCTTTTAGCTCGTCGGAATAGCAGACCGGCTGCCAAAAGCGGCGCATGTATTCGCCGCAGGGGGTGTCCGGGCCGACATGGGTCAGCTCGGCATCTTCCTGCGGCACCTGGCGGTGATGGTAGCCGCTGTAGCGAGTCTTAAGGAATGGGGCCCTCGTCACCACTGCGAACCTCCTGCCGATCACGATTTCACCGAGCGCGTTTTGCATCAGCCGCCTGCAATTTTCTAGCGGAA
>JAFAHQ010000043.1 GCA_019237135.1 Alphaproteobacteria bacterium | reverse complement strand
CATTCCTGGGGTGCGGCGATCGACATCAATGCGGCGCACGCCGATTATTGGCTCTGGCATGGCTCTGGAGTCATCGGTGCTGGGCCCGTCAATCGGATACCGCCCGAGATCGTCACAATCTTCGAGCGGCACGGCTTCATCTGGGGTGGCAAGTGGTCGCACTACGACACGATGCACTTCGAATATCGGCCGGAGCTGCTCGACGATCAGCCTGCGCAGCGATCGCTTTGGATCTCCCCTGCTGCAGGTAGTGCTGCGCCAAGGAGGTAGCCATGGAGCCGCAGAGCTTTGCCAACAGCTACATTCTCACGACGCGAAACCAGCCTGCAGCTACGACCAAATCGCAGACTTTCCCGCTGCCTAACGGTGCGCTTTGGTGGTACACGGCGCCCAATCAATACGATGCGGAGGTTATGGCCTACAGCGCCGTCGGACTGCAGCCCAGCGCCACCCCTCCGCCGACATTCCTCGCCATGCTCGAGAGCGATCTGCAGATCGCGATCATGAACGGGTTTCCCCAACTCACCGTGGTCGTCCACGGCCTCGCCAATCTGTTCACCGACTCGATCTCGGAACTGGCGGCTCTTGGCGGCGGGCTACAGCAGTATGCGCAATATCACGGCCTCGTTATCTCGTTTGACTGGCCAAGCTACGACGAGATCGAAAGCTTCTCGCCGTCGAACTACGCGCCGCTGCCCTACCGCTTTCCGCCGAGCACGGCGAGCGGCACGGTTCGCGGCAATGTCAATGGTTCGGTCCAGGCTTTTGGGACACTGATCGCGATGCTGCGATCGATCCAACAGAGGCTAGGCGTCGCGATCAACATCATCTGCCATTCCGAGGGGAACTACATGATGATGCTGGGCATGCAGGCGCAGCCCAATGCCCAGCTGCCCATTCTGAACCAGGTGCTGCTCGCGGCCGCCAACATCAACAACGGCGCTCTACTTCCGGCATCCAACGCGCCCCCTTACACCGGTCAAGGCGCCCCGATCGCCGCACTTTCCAACCAGGTGACGGTCTACTATTCCGCCCACGACGACGTCCTTCCCTGGTCGAAAGATTTTCTCAAGATCTTTCACAATCCCTCCTATAACGACCGGCTCGGATTAGAGGGACCGAGCAGCTACGCGGACCTCTTGCCGCGAGCCTGCGGCGTCGATTGCTCAGCGGTGATCAGCAAGTCTGTGATCGGACAAATCCCGCAAGTGCCGCCGGTGACGACTGCTCACTCTTCCTATTTTCATATCCCGCAAGTCTTACAGGATTGGGCGCAGACCCTGCAAGGAATCGCCGCCGCCAACGTGGTCAATCGCATGCCGGTCGCCGGCACGAGCAATGCGTTTGTCATGCAATTCGTGCCCCCTCCTACCCCAATCAACCTTCGCGAGGCCGTGTGAGCGTCACGCCGCCGGCAACGGCATCGGGTCGATCGGCGTGACGACACCCTCTGCCGCCTCGATCACTTCGCCGGCGGCGAGGCAGAGATCCTCGCGGAACCGCGGCGCCAGGATCTGCACCCCCGGCCGCAGACGACCGTGATCGCCGACCGGGACGGCAAGTGCAGGAAGACCCAGCACCGGCGCAATCAGGCTGACCCGCAGTGCATCCAGTACCCGGGCAGCCCCCTCGCGCGTCGTGTCGAGATTGTGCGGCGGCGGCAAATCGCCCATCGTCGGCATGACCACCAGCGGGTGACGCTGCATGAATTCGAGCCAGCGCCACAACAGGAGGTCGCGCTGCGCCAGCGCCCCAAGCACGCCGCGCAGATCGGTCGGAGGTGCCAGCTCGCGCCAGAGCCGCATCGAGGTTTGCGCATCCGGGTCGCCGTGCTCTTCCATCTGCGGTGCGAGCAGCGCCAGCACGTCGGTCGAGCCGATGTGGTGCCAAGTGTCGACGACTGCGTCGAGGTCGGGCGGTGAGATCTCCTCGACCGCGTAGCCGGCGGAGGCAAGGTGGCGGCCGGCCTGGCGCACCGCCTCGGTTTGGGCCGGGTGGGTGCTGCCCCCGGGGTTATGCGGCGCCAATGCCACGCCGATCGGGCGCGGTGCGGCTGGGCCGGCGAGCGGCACGTCGGCCCAGCGCGTGTCGAGCGGGTCGCCCTGCGCCATCACCGTCAGTGCGAGGCGGGCATCGCGCAGACTGCGCGTCAGTGGCCCCTGCACCGACATCAATTGCGCGCCGACCGCCCGTGCGA
>JAFAHQ010000012.1 GCA_019237135.1 Alphaproteobacteria bacterium | reverse complement strand
GCTCCTGCGCTACGGCATCGTCGCCACGACCCTGGCGCTCGACACGGTGCCGGCCAACCACGCGAGCGTCTCGATCGGCCGCTATGCTGTGACGTTGCCGACCTGCCCGAATTGGAGCCAACCGCCGAACGCGGACTTCAGCAACGCCTACTCGAGCAATTATGGCTGCGCCGACGCTACAAATCTCGGCCTGATGGTGGCCAGCCCGGCCGATCTGGTCAGCGGCCGGCCATTGACCGGGACCGAAGCCCAGCCGGCAGTCAACGCTGTCCAGCGCTACTTCACCGACCGAGTGAAGACGCCGCCGAACCCGACACCGTCGCCGTTTGCCGGTGGAGGCGGCGGCGACTCTGGCGGCGGAGGCGGCGGCGGCGGCGGCACGCCCGGCGCAGGAGGCCCCTGACCGCGAGCCCCCTCATGGGAGGCTAGCCGGCACGGCGCGCGTGCCAGGCCCCGGCAAATTGCCGGCCTAGAAGCGGCCCAGAAAGTCGAGCATCTGGCGCTCTTCAGGCGTCAAGTTAACGGCAACTAGCGGCCCTACAAAATTTTGCCGTGAGACCTTTAGAAGTGGATTAATCCTGTCTACCAGACCGCATGGCGTCCGTAGACCATTGTGCTCGGCCTCCGTACAGTGATCCGCAAGTCGACGAGGTCGTCCAAGTCGAGCCGCACAGGTAGAGCGTAACTAGTCTATAACGCCCGTATTCCGGACCGAGTCGGCGGAACTGCGGCAGCGTGACGCGACCCTCTACGTAGTGCTGTGTCAGCGGCGCGGTCACCGCCTCGGGTTGCGTGGCTGCCTTGACGGTCTGTGATTGCGCGCTCTCGCCGGAGGAGTTCGCAGCAGTCGGTGTATAGGTGTAGGGAGTGCTCACAGCGGTCACTGCATAGGTGTAGGCAGTGCCGGGTGAGAGCCCGTCATCGGTGTAGGAAGTAGAGTCGCTGGATCCCACTTTGGTGCCGCTGCGATAGACATCGTAGCCGGTAACACCTGTGCTCGCATTCCAGGTGAGGGTCACAGAGCTGGTGGTCGTGCTTGACACGGTCAGACCGGTCGGCGGGGCTGGAATTGCGCCGCTTCTGTTATCCGGGGTAGTTGCGGTCACCGCGATCGACTGAGCGCTTTCGCCCGCCGCATTCGCTGAGGCGATACCCGCAAGTGCCGAAATGCAGGACGCCAGTGCGCCGCAACGCCAAGCGCGTCTTGTCGCCGGGACAAAGCGCATTGCAATCCCCCTATTCCAATTCACCTGACATTAGCCGGATCCGCGACCGTTCGAGGCGAGTATCGCTCTCTTGAGCGGCTTGAGCAACGGCGAATAGCGCTCGCCGCTAGCAAGAGGCGGTCAATGCCGCGGGTTGACCACGGCGAGCTGCTCCAACGGGTCACTTCATACCTCCACTGTCGTCGTTTGCCACATCGATCCTGTTGGCCCCCTTATGCGGGCGTGAGCGGTGCCCGCCGCCGGGCGATCAGCGACAGGATGTCGGCGGTCATCGGCCGCGGTACCGCGACCTCGGCCATCCGGAAGGTCACATAGCGCCCGTGCGCGCCGAGCGCGGCAGGCCCGTAACGCGGGCACAGGCACGACCGCTGCTATTAGCTGCGCTCTAATTAAACATTTGGGGATACCGAGCACAATTAAAGTATTCTTTAACCAATACCCGGTCAGGATGGGCTTCCACTCAGCTGGTAGCAGGCAATGCGCGCACGCACTCTGATCCTCTTCTTTGTCGCCCTTACCCTCGCTGGCGGTACCGCCATGTTGGTCCGATCCTTTCTCTCGCAAAAGACCGAGGTCGAAGCGGAAGCGCTTGCCCGGCCTGCGGCACCGCAAAAGTTCGTGCTCGTCTCCCGTGGCGCGATCACCCGCGGACAGATCCTGAAGCCCCAGGATTTCTCCTGGCAGGTCTGGCCCGAAGGCGGGATCGATAAGAATTATATCCTGTCGGGAACCCGGACCGCTGAGAGCTTTACCGGCTGGGTTGCGCGCGATCCGTTCGCGGCGGGCGAGCCGATCAGCGACGCCAAGATCGTCTCGCCGGGCAGCCGCGGCTTTCTCGCCGCGGTTCTCGGTCCCGGCATGCGCGCCGTCTCGGTGCCGGTCACCGCCACCTCGGGCATTTCGGGCTTTGTCTTTCCGGGCGATCAGGTCGACATCCTTATCACCCACCAGCTGACGGGCGCCGGTGGCAGGGAGGCCGAGCACAAGGCCGCAGAAACGGTGCTGCACGACGTGCGCGTGATCGGGATCGACCAGAAGCTCGACAGCAAGAATGGCGAAGCCAGTGTCGCACATACCGCGACACTCGAGGTGACACCGAAGCAGAGCGAGATCATCGCGGTTGCCGCCGAGATCGGCAAGTTGTCGCTCAGCCTTCGCAGCCTCGCCACTGCGTCGAACGAAAAAACGCTCGCGGATGCCTCCGCTGGCGACGCGCAGGGTACGTTCACCATGGACAGCGAAGTCAGTCAGTTGCTGCCCAAGCC
>JAFAHQ010000011.1 GCA_019237135.1 Alphaproteobacteria bacterium | reverse complement strand
GAAAATCTGGAACGCCGGATGGGCCATGAAGGACCTCGGCTGGGGCTGACCCGCAGGTCCGGTTGCATAACCTAGAGGGTGGGCGGGGCAGATGGCCGGAAGAGATCGCCGGCTCAAGTCCGGCGAAGCGAATTTTTCGGGCCCGGCTTTTTTTGGAATTTAGGGTGCCTTCGTCCCCCTCAGCTTTTGAATAGCATCCGAGGTCTTTTTTCCGATCATACCGGCCTCGTCCGTAATGCCTTCTGCTTTCTGGAATTTTGCGAGCGCCGTCAGAGTCGTGTCATCAAGTTTGCTCTCGGGGGCTGGGTGATCGACGTAATACTGGAGCACCATCCCGGCCTGTAGCGCGTCAATTTGCGCTGCTGTCGCCGGGTTAGCCTTGGCTGTTGCCGGAGCGGCTTTGGGCTGCGCCTTAGGTTGCGCCGCCGGGGAGGTTGTGGCCATCGGGTCCACCGGCGGAGCGAGGACTCTGCCCTTGACGAGTTCCACGGGCACCGCTGCCAGCTTGGCAATCTGGTCGGGGGTCAGAGCCGATTTGAGTCGTCCACAGACGTCAGTCAGCCACGGGTTTGGTGGGGATCTGACCACGCGACCGTCCGGGTCACGGTAAAGGGCGTAATTGTAATGCGTCGGGTCGTCCTCGCTCACACAGGCCAGGGCCAGCAGGTGAGCCAGATCGTAGTCTAGATTCATGTAGTCCTCGTTCATCCGCGTCAGAGCGGCCGCCGCCCCCGCTGCCGGCGTCGGCGGTGCGCCGGGGGCAGCCGATGGCGCCGCCGGTGGTGCTGTGACGCTTGCCGTGGCGCTGCCAGCCGGACTGGTGCCGCCGCCCGGCGTCGGCGGTGCGCCAGGGGCACCCGATGGCACCGCCGGTGGCGCTGTGACGCTTGCCGTGGCGCTGCCAGCCGGACTGGTGCCGCCGCCTGGCGTCGAAGCAGTTGCCGACACCGGCGGGCTTTGCACCGCCGCCTTAGCTTCTGCCGCTCCGACGCCGGCGATGTCCTGACCTAGAAACAGCGTCGTCATCAGCTGACCGTAGCGGGTGAGCACCAGACCATAGGCGCCGGCTCCGATGGCACCGTTTGCGAAGGCTTCACAGGCGCGGTAGAGCCCGTCCCGGAGCCCTAGAAGCGCGGTGGTACGACCCGCCAATTCGGTAACCGCCTCTGCCGAACTGGCAGAGAGGGCGAGACCGCCGCTCTCGCCGCCGCTGCTGCCACCTTGTCCACTCGCTGCAAACGCGGTCGATAATGCCTTGGCGACATCCGGGCTCGGCTCGGTGCAGATCACCGGGTTACCCAGGATCGGATGTCTACGCTCGGTGATGATACGTACATCGGCGGTGGTGAAGGTAGTCGAAGCGTCGCCGGTTTGCGAGTAGCCTCTCTGGGCCAGGTTCTGGAAATAAACGCATCCGCCCAGGAGTAACGCCGCGAGGGGTATCCAGATGCGGGAAAGCCCCACCAGATGCATCCCGGCGAGTTTTCGCCCTGATCGCGCTTCGTGTCGCCGCATGCTGGCAACCTTGGTGTCGCTTACGTCAAGAGCGCGGACTGCCAATTTTGACATATCGCCCCTCATCCGCACACTTGTAGCGAATTGTAATCAGATCCTCTCTGTTGTGTCTACTTGCGATTGAAATTTCGGGTGAAGTGAACGACGCGGCGAGCGGTCGAGGAGGGGGAGATCCGGTCTCAAACCCATCGCGCGCGAGGACTGGATCGCCGAGGTGTTGGAGCTCGATTCGAAGCTGGCCAGCCCTTCAGGTAAGCCTCGGCTCGCTCGAAGAAAGCCCCTAACGTGAGCTGCTGCGGACCCAACTCCGCGGCATCGGGCGCCCACCTGCCCGAGGAAATGAGATTGACGATATGGCTACCCAGCGCGCGGTAGCTCTCCATTTGAGACTCGGTGAACCACTGTTCGGCCGTCGACTCGTGCGGGAATTCCGGATGCAAATTGGCGTAGGCGCGGACATCCGCCGGCTCGTCGCCGTGATAGCCTGGTTTGATATAGACGAGCAGCCCCGGTTTGGCGTCTCGCTCGGGGTAATAGATGTCGGCGATCGCGCAATAAACGCCACCGATCGGCTCCGGCTGTCGCGCCGCCACGTGGATGCCGCGGAAACGAATGGCAATGCCGAGATCAATCCATACCTTGCGTACGGCGTTGCCCAAGTCCTCGAACTGGCACTTTGGATCGCAGTCGGCATCGCTGACCACGATGTAGTGGCAGCGTCGGCGAACCATTTCGTAAATCCCAAGGTTTTCGAAATGGCCGCCGTCCGAAAGATAGACGTAGTTCCCGCGGTCGTTGGTCAGCCCGAACAGCTCATTGATGATCGGGACAAAGCTGAAAAGAGGGCCCTCGCGTGGCGCCGTCTTGTCATTGTCCGGATTGCCAAGCCACCAGCCGAGCCGCACATTGGCGAGCATCATCACAAAGCTGACGAGCGGCGACGAGTTGTAGCCCTGGTTGGGGCTGAGCGAGGCGCCCGAGATCGCCATCGCGGTGCCGAGAGTAATGCCGTCTTTGCGATCGCCATAGAGCTTTGTCGAGCGGAAGTTGACGTTTGGGTTACCGCAGGCGAGGGGGGTGACAACGAACGACTCCGCCTTGCGTTCCTGCCAGGCGAGGTTCGACGTGGAGACCACGTTGAGCGCCATGTTGAGGACAGGAAACAGGCAATGCGGTTGCGATTGTGGCGGCCACAGCGCAGCCATTGGGACATTGTCTTTTGGATCGAAGCCGGTGAAACGATCGGGCGTACGCGGTCCATCCGGCGGGCGGGCGGACACGCGTGCCGGTCCGAGAAAACCACGGATCAGCCGATTACGATATACTGCATGTAGAGAGAACCGATTGACGTTGATGTACCACGACGCCCCGAGCGCGACGACGAGCAAAACAGCACTCGCGATTGCCGTGACGAGCAAGCGTAAACCCGGCAAATACTCCCAATGCGATGCGACCTCGATCGCACCGAGCGCGCTCCGCGCTCCGCCAGCCAGCAGGACGGCCAAGAGGGGAAGAAAGATCAGAGTCGCGATAGAGATGGTCTGGGTGATACTCAGCTTCTCGACCGCCCGCGCAGCGGTCGTCGCGGCTGATGTGGCGCTGCTCCCCATGAGTACGCTAACGAGGCCGGCGACCGTACCGCCTGCGGCGACCAACGCCCAATGCCATCCGGCAGTGAGCGCAGGGGCGCCAAAAAGTACGATCCCGGCAAAGATCAGCCAAATCAGGGTTACCGCAACCAGCCATCCTGATTCGCGCGCCCGCCACTCGCGCTCCATATCACCGTCTTTGGCATAGCTCGTCAGGCCGATATAAAGCAATTTGGCCGACAGCAGACCCAGCATGATCCAGCTCACTCCGCCGGCTACGAGCAAGTTCGTAACCCAAGGATCATCGGGATGTTGAGCGAAGATGCCGAGCCACAGATAATACCCGAAGGCGACCACCGCACCCGCAACAGCACCGGCCACGACCCAGTAGGAAAGCAGCTGCAAGGCTGGGACTGGATCGTCGGCGGACCCGCGCAGCGCGAGCCGCCCGAATTCGTTCGGCCGCCAGAAGAATGCGATCCACCACGAAATAGCGTAAATGACAACCCCGGCGACAGCGCCACGCCACAGCCGGCCGCCAAGGCCCGGCTCGACCGCAAGGGGCGGATAGTTTGCAATGTGCAGACCGACCGCAGCCGCAGCGGCGAGCAGCGTTGCTGCGAGATACAGTGGAAACAAGACACGCCGCAGAAATTGCCCCTGATTGATCCCCTGGCCATCGGCGCCCGACCGGTTCGCCAACGATTGCGCCATGCCAACGACGAGGAATGCCGCTGCCGCGAGAAGGACGAGCAATCGGCCATAACTCGGCCAGGTCAGCGCCCAGCCGATGAATTCGGCGCAGCCTATCGGCACAAGGACTACTGCGAGAAACAGCGGCAAGAAGACGGCCCAGTTCAGCAGCAAATTCCTCACCACAAGCGCAACCGCGGTCCAGCTGTCGGCCGACGTCGCGCCCAGCTTAGGCGTCAGGTAATTGCTGCTGGCCCGCAGGCCTTGCAGTTCCGAGGGCTCATCCGGCGGCGCCGCGTTGCGGGTCGTCAGCAACTTCAAGATGCAAGCGTCGTTCGCCGCATGATGGCGCCAAGCAGAGAGCCAGCTGCCGATATAACCGCCGCCCGAAACCGTGGATAGATAATCGAAGCAAAACAATAGGCCGTGCTGCGCCAGGGCCTGCAACACGCCGAGCGCAAAGGAAGCGCTGCGTATCCCGCCGCCCGAAAGGCACAACGCGCTGCGCGGGCGCTCGAGCCCGTGAATGCTGCGATAAAGCGCCTTGAATGAGCTGCCATCGAAGCTGACGTCGGGACGGAGCTGACGAAGCTCTTCGGTTAATACGTCGAGCAACTGCCGGGATCCGTCCCGCGGCTCGGCTGCGACGCCCATCGCGGCGTTAGTTGTGTCGATCGGCATGTCTGCTCTGACCCCGGTCTATTTCGGCAGCGCGCTCGAGAATTTCGGGTGCACGATTGCTCGCACGGTCGCGAAGTCGGCCCGGGCGCCGCGCCCGCAGCCGGGCGAGCCGCCAACCGCAGCTCGCCCGGCCTGAGTAGAGGACGCTCGGTTCGTCGCTGGCCGAGGCTATCGGTGCGTTCGGCGCCCTTCGCGGTGATCGGCACCGCCCATGCGGTGCCGGGCCCCGTGCACAGCGTGCCATGCCGTGCGGCCGTGGCGTCGCGAGCGATAGCTCTGTTTGCCGTTCTGCAGGCGTGCGGTGACCTGCGTCCATTGTCCGGTGCTCGGATCATAGATCCCGAGATATCCGCCGGGGGTCAACGTCGGCGCCTGACCCGTAAGGTGTCCGCAGAAATCGTATTTCGTATCGTTGGATTCAAAGAAATACGCCGGGGTCACAAAATCGCTGACGAGCACGCCGTTTTTCATATACGCGACGCTGTCGTCCTCCACTGCATCGCATACTTCACGGATGCATTGGCGGCCGTCCTTCAAGTTGATCAGGGTATTGGTCGTCGGATCGCCGAGCATTTCCAACAGCTCGTGGGTCAGATCGACGGTCCACGAGACGCCATATTGCTGATCGTCCGCGGCGAAGACCTTACCCTCGATCCGTCCATGCTCGTCGACATGGTAGCCGAGCGCCCCGGGTTGGTCCGAATGATCCATCAGGTAGAGCGGCCATATCCCCTTTGGAACTTTCTGACCCTTGCCAAGAAACTGCAGGGTAGCGTCGGCGTTCCAAATCGGCGCGAAGTCTTCGGAGACTTGCGCCTGCACCGCAGGAATCACCGCCTGCACATTCTCATCCGACAGCACCGAGCATTGGTTGATGATAACGATTTCAGTCGCCATTGACACCTCCTCTGGCGAGACGGGCAACAATACTGATCGGCCGGCCGATCTTATTTTCACGACATCGTTGTCGACCGACATTTCCGGGATGGATGGCCCAGCCGGTCCTCGATGGACCTATCCATCCACGTTAACCTTAGCTCAAGGTATCGGTCAGATGTGTGACGCAGTTCACACTTGGTAAAATAGCCGGGCGTCTTCGTCGTATATATCCTCGCGGCGCAGGCTCAGCCCTTCGGGCCAAGGCCCCATATCGTGAGTCGGCAGCGCGTCCACCTCAAACGCTTCGCCGGCGAGTCGGCGCATCGGCGGAGGCGGCACGGTGATGATGGCCTCGTGCTCGCCGGGCGGCACGGCTGCAGGCGCGATGCCGGAAATGCGGTGGTCGGGGCCGACTACGACGCCGGCGCGAATTTCGGTCATCCGGCATCCTCTCGAAGGTCGAGCGCAGGTTATTTCTCATTCTATGAGATGTCCGGGCCGGCCGGAGCCGGCCCAAGCCGGAGGCTAAGCCGTCCCCTCGGAGCGATTGGCAAAACGCGG
>JAFAHQ010000082.1 GCA_019237135.1 Alphaproteobacteria bacterium | reverse complement strand
ATCGAAACGCAGGCGAAGCACGCGCTGATCCTGGAGGCGGAAACCGGTGTGGTGCTGCTCGACAAGGGAGCCGACGAGCGCATTCCCCCGGCCTCGATGAGCAAGATCATGACGGCCTATATCGTGTTCGGCATGGTGAAAGAGGGTCGCGCCAAACTCACCGACGAGCTTCCGGTCAGCGAGCGGGCGTGGCGCCTCCAGGGATCGAAAATGTTCGTGCCGATCGGCGGCCGCATCTCGATCGATGAACTCTTGAAGGGAGTCATCATCCAGTCCGGCAACGATGCCTGCCTCGTTCTCGCCGAAGGTCTCGCTGGCAGTGAGGAAGCGTTCGTCGAGCTGATGAACCAGAAGTCCAAAGAAATCGGGCTGAAGGACAGCCATTTTGCCAATGTTAGTGGCCTGCCGGACCCTGATCACTGGATGACCGCCCGCGACTTGGCGACGTTGGCGATCCATACGATCGAAGATTTTCCGGAGTATTACCACTATTATTCGGAAATGGATTACGAATTCAATAACATCAAACAAGGCAATCGCAATCCTCTGCTCTACAAGAAGGGCGGTGCCGATGGGTTGAAGACTGGACATACCGAGGAAGCGGGCTACAGTCTCACCGCCTCGGTGGCGCGGGACAATCGCCGCATCATCCTGGTGCTGAACGGCTTGCCGACGATGAAGGCGCGGGCACAAGAGAGTGAGAGGCTGATCGAGTGGGCGTTTCGCGAGTTCAACGACTATCGGCTGTTCGCCGCCGGCGATAAGGTTGATGACGGTGAGGTCTGGCTGGGTGCCGAGCCCAAGGTGCCGCTTTCGGTCGGCAAGGATTTCGTCGTCACTCTCCCGCGCAAGGCGCGCAAGGATATGAAGGTCACTGTCGAATACGACCGTCCGATTCCAGCACCGATCGAAAAAGGCGAGACAGTTGGGAAGGTGGTGATGAGCGCACCTGACATGACGCCGGTCGAGGCGCCCCTGATCGCGGCGACGAGCATCGAGCGAATGAACCCCTGGGGTCGCATCGCCACGCTCGCCGGCTATCTTGTCTGGGGCCAGCGGCACTGAACCTCAACGACGCTGAACTCGTGCCTCGCGGCCGGCTTGTCACGATCGAGGGCGGCGAAGGCGTCGGCAAAACGACCCAAGTGGAGCTTCTCGTGGCGGCGCTCGGGCGCGCGCGGATCCCGGCAAGGCCGACGCGCGAACCGGGAGGATCGCCGGGCGGCGAGGCCATTCGGCGCCTCTTTCTCGAAGGCGACGGCGAGCGATGGGATGCGCTCAGCGAGGCTTTGTTGCTGTTCGCCGCCCGGCGCGACCATGTAACCCGGTTGATTGCGCCTTCTCTCGCACAGGGGATTTGGGTGGTGTCCGATCGCTTCGCCGACTCGACGCTCGCCTATCAGGGCTACGGCGGGGGTGTGGCGCTTGAAGATCTCGCCAAGCTCCATCGCTTGGCTCTCGGGCGTTTCGTCCCGGACCTGACCGTGATCCTCGATCTGCCGGCTGAGATTGGTCTCGCTCGGGCAGCGGCGCGAGCGAGTGTCGACAACCGATTTGAGCGCCTCGACCGAGCTTTCCACGAAAGGCTCCGCCAAGGCTTTCGCCAGATCGCCGCGGAGAACCGTGCGCGTTGCGTGGTAATCGACGGGTCGAGTGATCCCCAGATAGTCCACCGCGCGGTACTGGGCGCTGTTGAGGGACGGCTGCGGGTGGCGCTGTAGCAGCATCGCGGATGGCACGCGGCAAGGAGCAGCCTCCGGATGCGACGACTGCGGCTCCAGCGCCGCGGGCGAACCCGGACCTCGTGGGTCACGAGAGCACAGAGGGTGAGCTGCGGCGGCTCGTCGAAGCTGGTCGGCTGCCGCACGCGATCCTATTGAGCGGGCCGCGCGACATCGGCAAGGCGACGCTCGCCTTCCGCTTCGCTCGCTTTCTGTTGGCGAAACGAGACGATGCGACTAAGGCGGCTGCCGAAAGCGGGCTTTCAATAGACCCAGAAAGCGGGGTGTTTCACCGAGTGGCCGCGGGCGGCCATGCCGACCTCTTGACCGTCGAGCGTGTCTACGACCCGCGACGACGCCGGCTGCGCGGCGAGATCGTGGTCGAGGACGCACGCGAGATCACCGCCTTTTTCCGCCTGACCGCAGCGGAGCAGGGGTGGCGTGTCGTCGTCGTCGACGGCGCCGAGGAGATGAACCGCAGCGCCGCCAACGCCCTTCTCAAAGTCCTCGAAGAACCGCCGCGGCAGGCGTTTCTGCTGCTGGCGAGCCACAGCCCGGGACGGCTGTTGCCGACGATCCGCTCGCGCTGCCGGCGGTTCGCGCTCGTTCCATTGGCGTGCGCGCTGGTGACGCGGCTGCTCCGGTGTTACCGTCCCGAGCTCGCGCAACCCGAGGTCGAGGCGTTGGCGGCGTTGTCGGACGGAAGTATTGGACGCGCTCTGGAGCTTGCCGAAGCTGGCGGGCTCGCGCTCTATCGGTCAGTGCTCGATACATTGTCGCAGATCCCGCGGCTCGATGTCATCCGCCTGCATGCTTTCGCTGATCGGCTCGCCCGCACCGATGCCGAGGACGCCTATCACGTCGGCGGGGAATTGCTTTTACAACTTCTCTCTCGGATTACGAAGTGCTCGGCGAGGCATCAGCGCGACGAAGAGGAGATCATCGACGGCGAGGCCGAGGTAATCTGGCGTCTTGCCGTCCGCGCCGACGCGGCGAGTTGGGCCACATTGCGTGAGGCGATAGAGGGTACCTTATCCAGCACCAACCAGCTCAACCTCGATCGCAAGCAAGCGATCCTTGGAGCTTTCTTGGCGATCGAGGAACGGGCGCGGTAGTGCGACGCCGTGGATCGCGACTGTGGTATTTTTCAGCAGCTTGGCGAAC
Organism: Alphaproteobacteria bacterium; assembly: GCA_019237135.1. Taxonomy (GTDB): domain Bacteria; phylum Pseudomonadota; class Alphaproteobacteria; order ATCC43930; family CGMCC-115725; genus AP-15. The sequence goes on along the minus strand of JAFAHQ010000082.1, from coordinate 1,550 downwards.
CAATCTTCATATGGCAGGTAAAGATCTTTCAGCAAAGCCCGCTCCAAATAACCGGCAGGGCAGGACCGATGCTCGTCGACAGTCATTGCCACCTAGATTTTTCGGATTTCGCGGCGGAGCGCGAAGCGATTATTGCTCGCGCCCGATCGGCCGGAGTCGAAACGATGTTGACGATCGGCACCCGGCTCGACGAGTTCGCCGAGGTGCTCGCGATTGCTGAAGCTCACGACGGCATCTGGTGCTCAGTGGGTGCCCACCCGCATGAGGCGAAGGATCACGCCATGCTCGCTCCGCAGGAGCTGGTTGCGCGGGCTGTCCATCCGAAAGTGGTCGGGATCGGCGAGACCGGGCTCGATTTCCACTACGACTTGAGCCCGCGCGATATCCAGGAACGCGTCTTCCGCGCCCATATTGGGGCGTCGCGCGAGACCGGCCTGCCGCTCGTCATCCACGCCCGCGAGGCCGATCGCGAGGTAGCCAGGATTCTCGAAGAGGAGCGGCCGCCGCCCGGGGTTATGCATTGCTTCAGCAGCGGCCGCGGCCTCGCCGAAGCGGCGCTCGGGCTCGGCTTTTACATTTCGATCTCCGGCATCGTGACATTCCGTAACGCCACGGATTTGCGCGCGATCGTGCGCGACTTGCCGCTCGATCGGCTGCTGGTCGAGACTGATGCCCCCTATCTTGCCCCGGTGCCTTATCGCGGCAAGCGAAACGAACCGGCCTTTATCGCAGCGACGGCTGCAGCAATCGCAGAGTTGAAGGGGCTCGAACTGCAACATCTGGCGGAGATGACGAGCGCCAATTTCTTTCGTCTTTTCAGCAAGGCGAGCGCGCCCGCCCGATGAGGGTGACTATCCTGGGCTGCGGCCCTTCTACCGGCGTGCCGGTGATCGGGGGAAATTGGGGCCGCTGCGATCCCAGCGATCCCCGCAATCGCCGTCGCCGCGTATCGGTGCTGGTGGAAATCGGCGAAGTGGTTATCCTTATCGATACTTCCCCAGATCTGCGGGAGCAGCTCCTCGATGCACGAGTCGTGCGGATCGACGGGGTAGTGCTGACTCATTCGCACGCCGACCATCTCCACGGCATCGACGACCTGCGGTCGGTCAACCGGCTGATGCGGAGCGCCATCCCGCTCTATGCCGATGCGCAAACCTTGGCCGAAGTCGGCCGCCGATTTGAGTATGTATTCAAGCCGGTTGAAGAGCCAGGACGCTTCTACAAGCCGACGCTGGTGCCGCACGACATCGTCGGGCCGTTCGAGATCCGCGGCATTTCCGTTCTGCCGTTCGTGCAGGATCACGGCTTCAGCACGACATTAGGTCTGCGGATCGGCGGATTTGCCTACTCGACCGACGTCACCGAACTTGACGACAGCGCGTTTGCCGCGCTTGAAGGGGTTAAGCTGTGGATCGTCGATTGCCTGCGCCGCGAGCCGCACCCGACCCACTCTCACCTCGCAAAAACGCTGGCCTGGATCGCCCGCGTGCGTCCAGGGCGCGCCGTGCTGACTCACATGGATCAGAGCTTGGACTATCGCGAGGTCAGCG
>JAFAHQ010000071.1 GCA_019237135.1 Alphaproteobacteria bacterium | reverse complement strand
ATGTGGCAGAATAACGTCTTTCCCGGGGACCAGCATGCGCTTGCGAGTCTGAGCAACGGCCAGTTTTCTTTCCAGAAAAACGACGGCCTGTTTCAATACTACATTCAGGTCGGCGCGTATACGATACCGGACCTCGGCTTGCCTTATTTCAACGTACTGACGACGACGGGTGACTTCTTCGGACCAGTGCCGATCGCATGGGCGAAGCTGGCACCCACTGATTACTTCAATATTCAGGGTGGCCAAATCCCGACCTTGCTCGGCCTGGAGAACACTTTTTCGTTCCAAAACATGAACATCGAACGTGGTCTTCTTTGGAATCAGGAGCCGGCGATCAGTCGCGGCGGCCAGCTGAACTACACGCAGGGCCCTCTCGCCTTCGCGCTGTCGTGGAATGACGGTTTTTACTCCAATAACTTCACGTGGCTGACCGGCTCAGCCACCTATACGCTCGATCCTGCGAACACCTTCGTCCTCGCTGCCGGCGGCAATTACTCGCACACCAATAAAGTAACGACTACGAGTCCATTTTTCTTCACCACCGCGACCCCGCTGCTCCAGAACAATGAGACACTCTTTACATTAGGTTATACATATAACTCGGCGCCCTGGACGGTTACACCTTATTTCCAATTCACCCATGTCCCGGCCTCGTCGTCTCCCCCGATCAGCACAACCTCCTCAGGATCGACGATTGGCGGGGCGATCTTGGCAAACTACAGTTTCGGCGACGATTCGTTCTTGCCGGGTTTCAGCCTGCCGGTTCGCTTCGAATATATCGGCTCGACCGGGAGCTCGGCCAGTGGAGCCCCCAATCTTCTCTACGGTCCCGGCAGCAATGCGTGGTCGATAACCTTTACGCCGACGTATCAGTACAAGATCTTCTTTGCTCGTGCAGAGATCTCGCACGTCGGGACGAGCAGTACGACACCGGGATTGGTCTTCGGCCCCAACGGCACCAACACGACGCAAACCCGCGGGCTGCTCGAGGTCGGCATTCTGTTCTAGTCGGCCAGAACCCTCAACGAACCAGCAACGATACCAGGAGCGCCAGCGCCAACAAAGCTGCCACGCCTTGCCACACTCGGAGCGGTGCGCGCTCATAAAGCGTCCGCGGCCGAGGAACATCGCTCGGTGCGCGCGTCGGTCCGTCCTCCATCTCGAACGCGAACTCGGTCATGTCGTCAAAGCGCTGCGCCGGATCGACCGCGATTGCGTGCGCGAGTGTCGTTTGGAGCCAGGCGGGGAGATCCGGCCGGAGCGCCGACAAATCCCGCGGCCGGCTCCGGCGCGGCGGGCTGGCGGCGTCGAGATTGCCGTAGGGGAATTCACCGGTGAACGCGCGGAACATTGTGACGCCCAAGGCGTAGATGTCGGTGGCCTCGTTGCCGGCCGCCCTCGCCAGCATTTCAGGCGCCATATAGGCCACGGTGCCGGGGATATTCTCGGGCGGAAATTCTTCCAGCCCGGGTACGCGCACCACCCCGAGATCGATCAGCTTCACCGAGCCGCCCCCTTCGAGGATGACGTTGTCCGGCTTGATGTCACGATGGACGATGCCAGCGCGATGTAACGCCGCCACCGCACGAGCAAGCTTGACTGTGATATTCCGACCTTCTTCCAATCCCAGCGCAGGACTCCGCGAAAGCCGCGTTTCCAGAAGCTCGCCTTGATAGAGCGGCATGACCGTGTAGAGACATGTCTGGCGTCCCGGCGGGAGTTCGATGACGCGCCCGACCCAGGGATTGTGTACCCGAGTGCCGACCCAAGCCTCGCGGACGAACGCTGCGCGATAAGCCTCGACGCTGGCGATCTGCGGCTTCGGGAATTTCAAGGCGACGATGCCGCCTTCGATTTCATCCTCTGCCCCGAACAGCCGGGTGTATCGGCCGTCGGAGATCAGCGCGCCCAGAACAAATCCGTCGATTGTCTCGCCGACGATCGGCACCGGAATCACCGGCAGCTGCAAGATGGCAGCGCTGATGTCGGCCGATCCGACGGCCGGCAGCGCGACAACGTCCAGAACCAAAGCGGTGCAGTTGTCGGTGCTGCCCGATTGGAGTGCTGTCGTGACCAACGCGCTAGCGGTATCCTCGGGGGCGGAACGCTCGCGCAAGATATCGGCGATGCTCTGATCCGTCAGAAACCCGTGCACGCCGTCACTGCACAACAGGAGACGGTCGTGCAACGCCACCGGTTGCGTGGCGTAGTCGAGGCGCACCTCGGTCTCGACTCCCAGCGCGCGGTTGAGCGTATGCGAGCGCCGCCCTGTGCCGTCCTGACGCACATGGTCGGTGGTCAGGCAAGTCAGGCGGTTGCCGCTCAAGCGATATGCGCGAGTATCCCCGACGTGCAGCAGGTGGGCGACGCGGCCGCGCAGCACCAGCGCCGTTAACGTGCACCCCATTCCGGCGAGCTTGAGGTCCTGCCGGCCCATGGTGTTGATCCAGCCGTTGAGCGCACTGACGATTCTGGCACCTGCGCGCTGCACCTCCATGGTCTCGGGCAGATCGCAAAATCCATCCAGGAAGCCGCGGACCGCCGTCTCGGCGGCGACACGACCGCCCTTCGCCCCACCAATGCCATCGGCGATCGCGGCGATCACCTCCTGGCGAGGCTCGGGCAGCTCCGCACCCGACAGCGCGCCGGCAAAATCTTCGTTGGCCTTGCGCGGCCCTGTCTTCGAGGCGAAACCGACGCTTGCCCGGACGCCGGTCTCAGCCGTCGCCATCGTACCAATTCCGAGGGGTTGCCGGTCGCACGTCTCGTGAAGAGGCGGGCACGCAGGCGTGGCTGAGCGGTGGCGCCGTCACCCCGATTACTCCAGAATGCACCGACCATGGCGAAAATAGCCTCCGGTGCTTGACGCGACACTTACCGTAAGATCGCCGGATTTGCGGTCGAGCGTGTAATTGCCGCCGTCGGCTGGATCGAACCAGGCAATCTTTGCATCGGTAATCTCAGCCCGGTTGGAATCGACGGTGGCTCTATCGAAGTCGATCGCTATCTGCCAGGAGGTCCCGCTCAGCGGATTGGTACAGGTGATCGCGGTCTTGCTCTCCCGCGCGTCACCGTTGACCGTCGGAATGGCCAAACCCGCCACCAAGCTGGCGATTCTCACCGCTAGAACCCGGTTTTGGAACATGGTTGCATCCACATCGACCTGTGTCGATCCATACCCAAACCTCGGCTTTCTGAAAAGCGAGACGCGCAGGGATACACGTAAAGCCGACGACCCCGTTCGCTTAAATTTTGTGCAGTCGGTGTCGGAGGCCGATCAAGGAGGTGACGATTTTCCGCGAAATAGCCGGGCCTTGCCAGCGGCTCCCAATTCGGGCCCTGGCTGGCATGGCTCTTGCCTCGGCAGCCTCACTTGGTTCACTCCTGAGATTCGTCGCAACAGAGAAAACGGGGGATAAGTCAAATGCTCGTAGCAAAACCCGATTGGCTCGATTCCGGCAACAATGCGTGGCAGTTGGCGGCCGCAACCTTTGTCGGCCTGCAGAGCATACCCGGCCTGGCGGTTCTCTACGCCGGGTATGTCAAGCAGAAATGGGCGATCAATTCGGCCTTCATGTGCTTCTACGCCTTCGCCGCGGTTTT
>JAFAHQ010000061.1 GCA_019237135.1 Alphaproteobacteria bacterium | reverse complement strand
TCTAATCCGCGGCAATGACCCGGCGGCGCGGCTTGACGCGGCCGTTGGCAAAACGGTCGAGGAGGCGAGCTGCGACCCGCGGGCTGACGAAATGCGAGACGTCGCCGCCGAGGGCGCCGATTTCCTTGACGAAACGCGACGAGATGAATTGAAAGCGATCCGAGGCCATCAGGAAGACGGTCTCGATCTCCGGGTTGAGCCGGGCGTTCATGCCGGCCATCTGGAACTCATATTCGAAATCGGAAACCGCCCGCAGCCCCCGAATCACCACTGTCGCCCCGGCCGACCGGGCAAAGTCCACCAGCAGGCTGTCGAAGGCGCGCACCTCGATACGCTCGGCGTCGCCGTTCTCGAGATGGGCGACCTCGTCGCGGACGATCTCGACCCGCTCGTCGGTGGCGAACAGCGGCCCTTTCCCGTCGTTGCGGGCCACACCCACGACCAGGCGGTCGACGATCTTGATCGCCCGCCGGATGATGTCCGTATGTCCGTGGGTGATCGGGTCGAAGGTGCCGGGGTAGATCCCGATTCGCGGTTGGGTCATGTCCCCCTCTCGTTGATTTGTTGGCTTGCCGCGGAATCGTCCGATCCGTTTGCCTCTCCGTTCTCCTCGGAGACTTCCGGAAGCCGCGCCACCGACACCACCCGCTCGCCGTCCCCGACCTTGAAGATGACCACCCCCTGACTGCGGCGGCGGGCGATGCGGATGTCGTCGACCGGGCAACGGATCACCATCCCGCCATCGGTCACCAGCATGACTTGGTCGTTGTGCCCCACCGGGAAGACCGCGACGATCGCATCACGGCGACGGCTCAGATCCATGTTGTCGATGCCCTGGCCGCCACGCCCGGTGATGCGGTAGTCGTAGGCCGAACTCCTGACCCCGAAACCCTTCTCGGTCACGCTCAGCACGAATTCCTCGCGCTGCGCGAGGTCGGCATAGGTGTCCTCCGAGATCGAGCCTTCGTGGCCAACGGGCTCGCCCTCGGCCTCCTCGGATTCGAACGGCACCTCGGCAGCGCTCTCGCTCTCTTCATCCATTTGTCGCCGTCTTTTGGCTGCGAGGCTCAAATAGGCGTTGCGTTCATCGGGGGCGATCTCCTCATGGCGCAGGATCGAAAGCGATATGACCTCGTCGCCGTTCAGCAGGCGAATACCCCGGACGCCCACCGAGGAACGACCGGCGAAGACCCGCAAATCGCTGACCGGGAAGCGGATCGATTTGCCGTTACGGGTGGCGAGCAGGACGTCATCGGCGTCGGTGCAGGTAGCGACCGCGATCAGGCGGTCGTCGGCATCCTCGCCCTCGAACTTCATCGCGATCTTGCCGTTCGCCATGACGTTGCCGAAATCAGAGAGGGCGTTGCGCCGGACATAGCCTTTCGCCGTGGCAAACACCACGGCGAGATCGCCCCAGCTCTCTTCGTCTTCCGGCAACGGCATCACCGTCGATATCGTCTCGCCGGGTGTCAAATTGGGGAGCAGATTGATCATCGGGCGGCCGCGCGATTGCGGGGTGCCCACCGGCAGTCGGTGGACCTTGAGCTTGTAGACCCGACCCGAGGAGGTGAAGAACAGCACCGGCGCGTGGGTCGAGGCGACAAACACCTGGTTGAGGAAGTCTTCCTCGCGGATCGCCATTCCGGCGCGCCCGCGGCCGCCGCGGCGTTGCGCGCGATAGGTCGACAGCGGCACCCGTTTGATGTAGCCGGCATGGCTCACGGTCACGACCATGGCCTCGCGCTGGATCAGCGCTTCGATGTCGGCCTCGAACTCGACATCCTCGATCGCGGTCCGCCGTGGTGTCACAAACCGCTCCTTGATCGCCAACAGCTCGGAGCGCAATACTTCGATCATACGGGGCCGCGAGCGCAGGATCTCGAGATAACCCGCGATCTCGTCAATTAAACCGCGCAATTCTTCGGCAATCTTGTCTCGCTCGAGTCCGGTCAAGCGCTGCAGCCGCAAATCGAGAATCGCTCGCGCCTGCTCGTCCGACAAGCGGTAGGTGCCGTCCTCGGCAACGTCGCGGCCGGGCTCGCCGACCAGCGCCACCAGAGGTGCGACGTCAGCAGACGGCCAAGCGCGGCTGACCAGGCCCCCCCGCGCAGTCGCCGGATCGGGCGCATTGCGGATCAGCGCGATGACCTCGTCGAGATTGGCGACCGCGATCAACAGCCCGAGCAGGACATGCGCGCGTTCCCGAGCCTTGGCAAGGAGGTGGCTGGTGCGGCGGGTGATCACCTCCTCGCGAAAGGCGACGAAGGCGGCGATGACCTCGCGCAAGGTCAGCAGCTCCGGCCGACCGCCGTTCAGCGCCAGCATGTTGACGCCAAAGCTCGTCTGCAGCGCGGTATGGCGGTAGAGCTGGTTGAGGACTATGTCCGGCTCGGCATCGCGCTTCAGTTCGATGACGACGCGCACACCCTCGCGATCACTCTCGTCACGCAGATCCGATATGCCATCGATCAGCTTCTCGCGGACCGTCTCAGCGATCCGCTCGATCAACTTCGCCTTGTTGACTTGATAGGGGATCTCGGTACAGACGATCGCCTCGCGGTCCTTGCGTACTTCTTCGACATGCGTCTTGCCGCGCATGATGACGGCACCACGACCGGTCTTGTAGGCGGCGTGCGTCCCGGCACGTCCCATGATGATCCCGCCGGTCGGGAAGTCGGGCGCCGGGACATGCTCCATCAGCTCTTCGACGGTGATCGCCGGGTTGTTAAGATAGGCGCAGCACGCGTCGATCACCTCGCCCAGATTGTGCGGCGGGATGTTGGTGGCCATGCCAACCGCAATGCCTTGGGCGCCGTTGACCAGCAGGTTCGGGAAACCGGCCGGCAATACCTTCGGCTCGCGTTCGGTGTCGTCGTAATTCGGCTGGAAGTCGACCGTGTCGTTGTCGAGATCTTCGAGCAGCGTGTCGGCGACGCGGGCGAGCCTGGCCTCGGTGTAGCGGTAGGCAGCGGGCGAATCGCCGTCCATCGAGCCGAAGTTGCCCTGCCCGTCGATCAGCGGCAGGCGCATCGCAAAATCTTGCGCCATCCGCACCATCGCGTCGTAGATCGCGAGCTCGCCGTGCGGGTGGTATTTGCCGA
>JAFAHQ010000316.1 GCA_019237135.1 Alphaproteobacteria bacterium | reverse complement strand
TGCGCTGGCTGGAGCGTTACAACATCGGTTTTATCCTGTCTTTCCGTTTTATCTACGGTGTGCGGAATCTCTCTTCTTTCGCTCTGGGGCTGAGCGCTATTCGCTGGCAGCGCTTTCTGTCATTGAATTTTCTTGCCGCTGGGCTTTGGGCGACGAGCTTTATCGCCGTCGGCTATTTTCTCGGCCATGCCTTTCGCGCCGTCCTCGGTCATCTCGTCCGATCCTTCAGCCTTGTCATGCTGGGGGCGTTCATCGCGTTCGCCCTCGCGGTTTCGCTTGCTCACCGGCTGCAGAGGCGGCGTCAGGTGGGAGTTCCGTCGGGCATTAAAGTCGTCACCCCGCCTCCTTGAACTCGCGAGACGGGGCGCATTCGCCGTTCATCTAAGAACGGCCACCGCGCTGCCGATCGCCAATTGCAAAACGTCTGCGGCCCGGCCGGCGTTGACGGCGATCTCGGCGAGGCCGTTGGAATTCTCATACCAGAAGGCCTCGCCGGCCGGGACATCGGAAAAGGTGTGGGCGCGCCTCAGCACGCGCCCGGATACGGCGAGCCGCGCTGCCTTTGGCAGGAGGCTCCCGCGCAGCCCGGTCATGGCGTTGCCATACCGGTCGACATAGACAATCTCCGGCAGATCGTCGGGCCAATCGGCATGTCGGCCGATTTCGGGAACGCGTGGCTCATGGGCAGGACGTTCGCCGCTGGCGAGCGACGCCGCCACCGGGGCAAAAAGGTCGCGCCCATGAAAGCTCGCGGACAGGGTCTCGGGGCGCCACAGGATCTCCCAAGTCCTCGCGCTCTCGGCGCGCCGCGTGACAAGTTCGAACAAGCCGTTGTCCGGGCCGACATACCAGCGCCCATCAGCCTCGACGATGACCGGAGGCCGCGGACCGCCCACACCCGGATCGATTACCGCCACAAGAACGGTCCCCGGCGGAAACCAAACCCCATAGGCGGCCAGCAGATAGGCGGCCGGCTCGGGCCTTCCCGCCGGCGCATCGGCAAAGAGTTCGACCACCGGAACCCCAGGCGCGGTCCGATACAAAACCGCCTTGACTTGGCCGGTATAGGGTCCTTCGAGACCAAAATCTGTGAACAGTACGATCATCGGAGAGCGACGGCGCGCCTAGTCAGGATCGGGGATCACCGAAAGATCAGTGCGGCACAAGCGAATTTTATCCGAGCTTGTGTCATTGATGCCACAGTTTCCTGCCAGACGCCAATTACGGTTAGATTTCCGCATTTCTAGTCAAGTTTTCGTTCGTATTCGATGGCAGGCTCAAAAAGCCACATTGTGGGGCAATCAACGGTTGGGCGATAGCGGGCGACTAGGTTATGAGAACTTCAATTTTCTCTTTCGGTGGGCGGCGCACAGACCTGAAAATGAGCCGCGTTGCTCTTGAAAATGGTCGGTGGCTGGGTATGCTGCGTTATCGCAGTCGTTGATCGAGTTTGGGGGAATGCGATGAGGAAGATTGTCCTGGCTGCAGCGCTCTTTGCTGCCGCGTCGTCTCAGGGCGTGTCGGCTGCCGACAAGCAGTGCTATTCGGCGGCCGATGTCGAGGCCGAGCAGGCGATTCTGTTCCAGACCAATCTCATGGTGATCAGCTCGGCTTGCAAAGACACGATTTATGGCGAGTTCCGGGCGCGCAACTCAGATGCGATCATCCGCTATCAGAAGGCGATGATCGACCATTTCCGTCGCGCCGGCTCCCGCAATGCCCAAAGCGAGTTTGATCGCTGGAATACCAGCCTTGCCAATGAGATTTCACTCAAGCAGGGCGCGCTTCCGATGGCACAGGTCTGCCAGCAGGTCGCCGAGATGCGGAAACTGGCCAGCACCCTCGATGCCAAGGGGCTGCACGATTACGCGGTTGCCAAGGCGACTAGCGCTGCCGACTCGCATCCGCGATGCAGCAAGTAGCGGGTTAGACCGCGCACCTCTTAAGTACTGCTGCTAGCACAAAAGGCGTACTCCGGGCCGAGGAGGAAATCTCGCCGCCGGCGGAGCCTCGACTATGCGCGCGGCGATGTTTATGTGGTCAGGGTGCTGACCGGCGTAAATCAATTCGGTGCGCTGCTGTCGGTGGTCATCGTCGACGTGGTGCTCGCCGGCGACAATGCAATCGTCGTCGGGATGGCGGCGGCCGGGCTCCCCGTTGAGCGGCGACGTCGCGTCATCGTCTTCGGCATAGCCGCCGCCACGATGCTGCGGATTTTGCTCGCATATTTTGCTGTGCGGCTACTCGCAATCATCGGCATGACCTTGGCCGGCGGTGTGTTGCTCCTCTGGGTGTCGTGGAAGATGTACCGCGAGTTTCGCGAGATGCGGGTCACTGAGGATGCGACCGCGGCTGCGGGCGACTGCTGCCAAAATCGGATTCCCATCCGAAGGAAGAGCGAGGGCCAAGCCCTCACCCAGATTGTCCTCGCCGATGTGTCGATGTCACTCGACAACGTGGTTGCTGTGGCCGGCATAGCGCGCGACCACTTCGAGCTACTGGCATTCGGGCTCGTCCTCTCGGTGGCACTGATGGGGGTGGCTTCGACCTACATCGCGCGGCTGCTTGACCGCCATTTCTGGATTTCTTGGGTTGGGCTCGGGATCATCACCTTTATCGCGCTGCGGATGATCTGGGAGGGCTCGACGCAGGTCCTCAACCAGACCGCGGGAATCTAGGAGTGCTAGGATCCCTGATCGGTCAACCGCGGCTGCAAGCGCCGCCGCCGAGAACGCAGAACTTGGCGCAATGTGGATGATTGAGCGGCACCGAGCCGCCGGCTTCGGCGAGAGTGCGGCCGAGCTCGAAGCGCGAGTCGTAAGGCAGCAGAGTGCAGGCGATCACCGCAGGGTGCGCCGCCCCCTTCCGTTTGACGATCATGCGCGAGGATGCGCACATTACGCTTTCCGGCGATTTCCCAAGGATGCCCCAGCATGCTTCGGTGATCTCGGGGACATCGGCGGACGGATCCATTTCCGGAAAAACCATCAGCGCGACAGGATCGTCGGCGTCGATCGGCACGCCGAGCTCAGCAAACAAATCGGCAAATCCGGCGCGGATCATCGTTTCCGGCTCCCCCGACAACTGGCGGCTGGCGACATTGAGAACGAACCCGTTCCGCGCCAGCCAGACGAGGCCGTCGATTGTCGGCTGCCAACTGCGCCCGCCGCGCTCGAGCTCGTGCACTTGGCGCCCGTAATGATCGATCGACACGCGTATCGTCAGCCGGTCACGATAGCGTTCCCGAAGCCGCAGCAGCGCCGGCTTGCATTTGGCCATCGGCTTCATCGCATTGGTCAGCACGAGGGCGGCCAGCCCGCGGGACAGGACATCCTCGAGCATGGCCGGCAGCTCGGGATTCATGAACGGCTCGCCGCCTGTAAAACCGATCAGAGATGTCGGCAGCGCGCCGGTCCCGATCTCATCGAGGTATTCGGCCACCTCTGCCGCGGTCAGATACACCAGCCGGTCGTTCTTGGGCGACGATTCGATATAGCAGTGCTGACAAGTCAGGTTGCAAAGTGTGCCGGTGTTGAACCACAGCGTCTCCAGCGCCTTGAGCGCCACGTGTGCACGCCTCTCGCCATGGGCTGTGACAAAAGGATCCTGAAACTTACGCGGGTCCGTAGGAGAGAGCGATGATGGTGCCATGGACACGCCTCGGCGACAGAGGAATTAAGCAAAACTCAAACTCAATATAACACCTGGCCCGGGAGCGTTTGATCACTTCACATCGTTGTGAGGCATCAGCGTGGTTGCGACCGGTCACGCTCCTCACTAGGTTACTTGTTTACGTCTTTCCGCTATGGAAGGCGGCATGGAGCACTCGATACCGCGACACATCCGGCTCACTTCCCATCCGGGAGACGCGGGCCGAAGGGCGGTTCCGCTCCATTGGGGTGCCCCGGTTGCGGCGGAACGTGGACCCGTGGTCGCGAGCCCCGCAGATCCGCAGCGACGCAACGCGATCGGTTCCTATTCTGGCGCTTATGCGATCTATCGCGCGCTTGCAGTTGCGACTCGTGCGCTTGCGCGAGACCATCGGCCCGATCTGACCGACACCGCACCGGCGGCGCGGATTGCGGCGCGCCCGCAATGGGCGGAGGCGACCAAAATCGTGTCGATGGACCCTTGGGGCCACCTTGTCGGCGAGGTGTTTGCCGAACATCTCCGGGCCGGCATCGACGCGCGTCCGACGATCGCGATCACTAAGGCGCGGCTCGCCACCCCTGAACTGCGCCCGCTTCTGGCCGAGGGTAGACTGCGGGCTGACGGGCAGGTGCTACTCGACAGCGGCGAGACGCGCGTCACCAAAGCGGCGATCGACCCCGTTTGGTATTTGCCGGGAGTAGCGACGCGCTTCGGGGTCTCGGAGCCCGATCTTCGCCGCACCTTGTTCGAGGAGACAGGAGGCATGTTCCCCGAGCTGATCACCCGTCCCGACCTCGATGTCCTACTCCCGCCGATCGGCGGCACGACTGTGTATTTCTTTGGCGAGGTCGAGCGTCTCGCGAAGCCGGGCACGGTGATAGCCTGCCGCGTCCACGACGAGTGCAACGGTTCGGATGTCTTCGGCTCCGACATCTGCACATGTCGCCCCTATCTCATTCACGGGATCGAAGTCTGCGTCGACACCGCGCAACAGGGCGGGGTCGGGATCATCGTCTACAACCGTAAGGAGGGGCGAGCGCTCGGTGAAGTCACCAAGTTCCTCGTCTACAACGCGCGCAAGCGACAGCCGGGTGGCGATACCGTCGACAGCTATTTCCGCCGCACCGAGTGCGTCGCCGGCGTGCAGGACATGCGATTTCAAGAGCTGATGCCGGATGTTTTCCACTGGCTCGGCGTCCGCCGGATCGACCGCTGGGTTTCGATGTCGAACGTCAAGCGCGATGCACTCGAAGCTCAAGGGATCAATGTAGTGGAGCAGCTCGCGATCCCGGATCGGCTGGTACCCCTCGATGCGGCGGTCGAAATCGAGGCAAAAAAAGCTTCCGGATATTTCTCGCCTTCGGGGACACCGGATCCAGGCGAGCTACGCCGCACGAAAGGCCGTGCACTCGGCGAGTGACGCGGCAGCGCTGTTGAGCGCTGGCGCGGTGCGGGCCCGTTGCGAGATCGTGTCGGAAGCGGTCCGCCGCGGTGAGACCAAATATTTTCGGCTCGCCCTGGGTCGGTTCGACGAGGTTGTCCGACGCGTCGTCGAGGTGACCCGACGGCGCTATCCCGATCTCGCTGTCCCCTATCACAGCCGCTGGCGGCATTTCTCGACTGGCGGTGTCGACCGAGCCGCCCTCGTAGCACCCGGTGCCGACGCAGCCGAAACGACGCGGGCACGGATCGACTTGACGATCGTCTCGGTTCTGCTCGATGCCGGAGCGGGACCGCGCTGGCGCTATCACGAGGTGGAGACCGGTCAGATCCTGTCTCGCTCCGAGGGCCTTGCCGTGGCGAGCCTGCGGGCGATGCAGGCCGGGCTCTTCTCCGCTGATCTCGCGACCCCATGGCGTGCCGATGCCGAGGCGCTGGCGAAGATCACTCCGGAGCGTCTCGCCCGCGCGTTCCAGCACGCCCCCGGTAACGAACTGGTCGGCTTCGAAGGACGAGCCTTGCTGCTGCGGCGCCTGGGAGAGGCATGTTCCGCATCCCCCGCATTATTTGGTAGTCCCGCGCGGCTCGGCCGGCTCTACGATCATTGGTCCGCTGGCAATCAGTCGCTTACCGCAGCCGAGATGTTGCAAACCCTGCTACAGGCGTTCGGCGCGATCTGGCCAGGCCGGATCAGCCTAGCGGGCGTACCGCTTGGAGATTGCGGCCGACACTCGGCGGTGCCCCGCGACGGGCTCGTACCGTTTCATAAGCTCAGTCAGTGGCTCGCCTATTCACTGATCGAACCACTTCAGGCGGGCGGTATACGGGTCGCTGAGCTGGATGGCCTAACCGGTCTCGCCGAATACCGCAACGGCGGCCTTCTCCTCGATTGCGGCGTTATCGTTCCCCGCGACCCGGGCCTCCTGAGATCTCCGCTCGATGCGCTCAGCGAGCCCGTTGTCGAGTGGCGCGCGCTGACGGTGACTCTGCTCGATCGCTTAGCCGACCGAGTGCGCGAGCAGCTGGGCAAAAGCGCCGAGCAATTTCCGCTCGCCCTAGTCCTCGAAGGCGGCAGTTGGGCGGCCGGACGAGAGATCGCTTATGAGCGGCGTGGTGACGGCAGTCCCCCGCTTGCGATCGTCAGCGACGGCACCTTGATCTAGGACAAGACGATGCAGCAGCAATGGCCGAGCTTTACTGTGGTGGAGCATCCGCTTATTCAGCACAAGCTGTCGCTGATGCGCGATCGCAATACCTCGACCGCGGAATTTCGTCGCCTGCTGCGCGAGATAAGTCTGCTGCTGGCCTACGAGGCGACGCGCGAGCTGCCGCTCGCCGCGACCGAGATCGATACGCCGCTCGAGCGAGCGAGCTTCCCACTACTGGCCGGTAAGAAGCTGTGCCTAGTGTCGATCCTGCGCGCGGGCGGCGGCATCCTCGACGGAATGCTCGATCTGCTGCCGTCGGCGCGTGTAGGGCACATCGGGATCTACCGCGACCCACGGACTTTGCAGGCGATCGAATACTATTTGAAGCTGCCCGATGATTTGGCCGAACGCGACGTGATCCTCGTCGATCCGATGCTCGCGACCGGTAACTCAGCGGTGGCTGCGATCTTGCGCCTTAAAGAGTTGGCTGCCCGCTCGATCAAATTTGTCTGCCTCGTTGCCGCGCCTGAGGGTGTCGCCAAGGTTTCGAATGTCTTCCCCGATGTATCGATCGTGGCGGCAGCGCTCGACCGCTGCCTCGACGCGCACGGCTACATCCTGCCCGGGCTTGGCGACGCCGGCGACCGCCTCTTCGGCACCAAGTAGCAGCCGGGTCGTCTTCATCCGGCTCATCTGCAGCATTGAGCCAGGACGGTGAACTTGAGCGCCCGTTTGGCGATCACCGGCAACGACAACGTCTCGTCGGTGGCGGCGGTTTGATAAGATACTCCGCTGCGATCGAGCAACTCCCGGGCGTATTTACTAATGACCGCGAAATTGACGTTCTCGGGGATCGCCAGTCCGTTTCACGATGCGCATGCCGGGGGCGGGAGCCTTGTTAGCCGAACTTTCGAAAATGGCCCGCCATTCTTCGGGCTCGGCTGCGAACAGCCGACCACAAGCTTTGGGTCCGCCATCGGGCGAGGGCGTGCGACCGGACCCCCGGTCTCAACCTCTCGCCCCGCCTCCGGCGGGCTCCGGCGCTACAGGCCCCAGCGACCGCGGGCCGAATTCCGCTGCCTGCGCGGTCGCCAGTAGATCTTGCCGCCGGCCGAGCCACAGGGCGTTAAGGAGCCATAGAGCAGCGATCGGAATCGCCACTAAGGCCACCCCCGTCGTGCCCAAACCCAGAGTGCTCAACAGAGAAGCCGACCAGATTCCCAGCTGATCGCCGGTGCGATAAACCACTGTGTCAATAAAGCTCTTCGTCTTGTAGCGATCCTCGCGCGGGATGACCGTGAACAGCACCTCGCGGGTCGGTCGGGCAATCGCGTAATCGCCGGCGCGGCGCAGCACCTGGAAGATCGCCACCACCGCAATCGTCGGAAACAGAGCGAGCGTGCCAAAGCCGATTATCGTCAGGGCCGGCAGGAAGCCGAGCGCGAGGGCGACACCGAACAGCAGCACGATGCGTCCGGTCAGGAAGAGCTGGACGGCGAGCGTCAGGATGTTGACCAATAGATCGACAGTGGCGAAGAAGGCGGTCTGCGCCCCGCGATCTCCGAAGCTGCGGCTGACTATGCCAGCTTGCTGGTAATAAAGAAAGGTCGCGGTGACCGCAAACAACAATATAAAGACGCTGACATTGACGAGATACCGCGAGCGGAACGCGTGAACGATCCCGGCGAACACGCTGCCGCCGATCGGGGCCTCCTCGTTGCCGGCCGCCGGCTGCCGATGCAATGTCGGCGACAGACGCGACAGGCGTCCGACGCCGAACACCGCGATTTCGAGCAAAGCCGCCGCTCCGAGCAGCAGAAAAATCGGCGACACATAGCGCGCCAAGCTGGCGGTCACACTCGATCCGGTGATCGCGCCGATCGTCGCCCCCGCCGCAATCAGGCCGAACAGCCGCTTGCCCTGCTCGGAGCTGAACAGATCAACGTTCATCTGCCAGAACACCGACACGACGAACAGGTTGTATACCGAGACCCAGATGAAGAAGATGCGCCCGACCCAGATGCTCTGCGCGGTATCGGACCAGTAAAGCAGTGCTGCGAACAGGACGATGTTGGCGGCAAAGAAGCGGTAGGTGATCGGAATAAACCGGGTCCGCGGCAGTTTCTTGACGAGATAAGCGAACGGAAGGTTCAGCAGCAGCATACCGATGAGCGTGCCGAGGAACAGCCATTTTAGATTGTTAACACCGCCGCCCGCGATACCCGCCTGATCGCGGATAGGCCGCATGATGTAATAGGACGACATGACCGAAAAGATATAGAGCCAGCACCAGCCGACGACCGGCACTTCCTCGCGCCTCACTTCGATGAAGCGGCCCAGCACACGATGGACCCGATCAGCCATGCCCCGGTCTCTAACCGGCGTGCGGTGAGGGTCGGACAAGCGCGGCTCAGTGGAGGTTGGCGACGATCTGCCGAATCTCTGCCGATGTATGCTCGCCGCCGAGCGGCGTTCCGGGAACGAGATATTTACCCATCGCGAGCCCGCCGACGATAACCGGCTCGAAGCCAATTTCACGAATGAGATTCGATGCGATCGCAAGGGCATTCTGGTCATCGCCGGCGATCGGCACCGCGACCAACTCGCCCGGACGATGCGCATCCTCGGACAGCTTCGTATAGTTGATTGCATTGAACGCGCGGACGATATGAGCGCCGGGCAGCAGCTTTGCCGTCGCGAGACCCGCACCCCCTTGCTGCTCAACCCACTTCGCAAGCTCGTCGCCGTCGCGACGCGCGATCGGGTTGCTCACGTCCAACACCAACGCCTTCTTCGCGAGGGCTGCCCCATAATCTTTGCCGATTTGCTCCATAGCCGTGTAGGGAACGACGATCGCGACGACATCACCAAACGCGACTGCCTGCTCGACCGTGCCCGCTCGCGCGAGCGGGCCGAGGTTGTCGACCAGACCCTTCAGTTCCTCAGGGTGGCGCGACGAGAACATTACCTGGTGGCCGGCCTTCACAAATGCCGTGCCGAGTGCACCGCCCTCGCGTCCCGAACCCACCATGCCGATTTTTAGCGGCGCTCCGCCGGCTGGCTGCGCGAGAGCGGCCAACGGCGATGTCGCTAGCGCCAGCATCGCCGTGCTGCTCGCGGCCATGCGGAGAAAATCGCGGCGGTCATAATCGGCGAATTGATCCCTTGCCATGATCTCCTCCAGCAATAACGGTTGTTACGGCAATCGGCAAAGCGATTGTCGCCTCGATGCGTTCACTTGGAAAGCCGGTACAGCGCAAGACAACGACCGGCCCGCAGCGCCCGACGGTGGCCCGCCGGTAAATGCCACTCTAGTTAACGTTTCCCGGTCGGGAGAAATCTAGCCCAACCAGGAACCGGCTCGGTTAATGAGACTCGTGTTGGGGCGGTTGTCCCCAGCTTCTCGGCCGCTGGTGAAAGAGCTCGACGAACCTGGCCCGCTGTTCAGGCGACAGTGTCGCCAGAAACGTCAGGGTCGGCACGAGCAGTTCGCGCTGCAAGCCGCGTCGCGCCTGTCCTGCTTCGTCGAACAGCCGCGCCGCCGTCGCCTGGTCCGCGTCGGGTTTGGCAAGCTCGGCCCAAGCGGCGCTCATCAGCGGTTCGACCGTCTCGCGCATCTGCAGCATATGCGTGCGCACGATCTCGGAATACTGCTCGAAAGCCTGCCTCTGCTGCGGATCAAGCGCGAGCTCTGTGCCAACCCGCTGAAGCCGCTCCGCAGGGCTCACCGGCACAGCAGGACTCTGAATTCGAATCCACAGGGCCCCCGCGACAAAGCACAGATTGAGCACCAGGGATAAGGTTAACGCCACCCATAACAGAGGGTGCCGGGTGGCCCCACGCGTCGCCGCCGAGGCAAGTGTCACGTCCGCAAGACCTCACCGAGATCGCGCACGAAACCGCTTCCCGGATCGAATAGCTCGGGCAGGAAACTGGAGTCGCTCGAGGGGGCCGGGCCGCTGAGGGTGCGGGACGCGTCGCTGCCCATGGCAAAGCCCAGCCAGCTTGCCATCGCGATCGCAGCGGCGAGACTCCCCCACTGAGCGACGTGCTGCAGGACACGCCTGCGCCACGGTGGTGGAGCAAAGGCGATGACACGCGAGGTGCGCTCGCCGGGCAGAATTTGACAGGCCCGCTCGACGATGCGTTCGATTGTTCCCGGCAGTTCGTCGGCGGGGCCGACAGGCGCATGCGCCGCCGCAACATCGGCCGCTGCGACCGGATCGCCGGTGAGCAGCGCGGCGACGCGGTCCCGCTCATCGGTTTCGAGAAGCCCGTCGGCAAAGGCGGCGAGATCGAGAAAGCGCGAAATCTCGTCCGCCGTGGCGTCGGTCAGGCAACTCCGGCGCCAAAGGGCACGGTCGAACGACCAGTGCGCCAATTCTTCTCGTTCCTCGTCCAGTCGGCTCATCGCAATGTTCTCCTCCCTTATTTACGAAGATGCCGTCCCTGCCATCCCCGCAACCACTTGGTTGGTTTCATCCCAGCAGGTCCGGTCTCTGCCCGGGGGCCGGTCATTCGGCTTCGGCCTTGAAATGAGCGCGCAATTTGACCATCGCCTTGTGGTGCGCGCTCCGCACGGTCTGCGGGTCGATGCCAAGCGCCTCGGCAATTTCCGCAACCTCCATCTCTCGATCATACAACATAGTCAGAATTTCGCGCTGCCGCGGTGACAACAATGCCTCCGGCAGCTTGAGCTTCTGTGCAGGCTCAACCGGGTCGACAGCAAAGCGGCCTTCGGGTACGGCGTCGATCTCTACCAGGACCGGCCGATGGCGCCGCATGGCGTCGCGAGCCGTGCTGCGCGCGACGATCGTAATCCAAGTGGAGAGCCCGGCCCGCGCAGGGTCGTAACTGCGCAGGAGCCGGAAATCATCCTTGCACAGGCGGAGAAAAACCTCCTGCGCCAAGTCCTCGACCTCCGTTGCCTCGCGCGCTACACCCCGCACGGCTGCGGCAACGAGGCCGGCATAGCGCCGCACAAACGCCTCCCAGGCCCCCTTGTCTCCGCGCGCAAGCGCGTCCAGCTCGTTTCCCTGCGCCAATCAGGGTGCCCCACTCTGTTCGTAGGTGAATGCGGAGGGCGGCATCCTGGCATCCCTGTCCGCCCTCAACCGAGAGCGCTAAAAAAATCGTTTCCTTTGTCGTCAATAACGATGAAGGCGGGGAAATCGACCACCTCGATCCGCCATATCGCTTCCATCCCGAGCTCGGGATATTCGATGACCTCAACTTTACGGATACAGTCCTGGGCGAGGCGCGCGGCGGGACCACCGATCGAGCCGAGATAAAAGCCGCCATGCCGGCGGCAGGCCGCGCGAACTTCGGCGCTCCGGTTACCCTTGGCTAAGGTGACAAAGCTGCCGCCCGCCGCCATGAAGGCGTCGACATAGCTGTCCATGCGGCCGGCTGTGGTCGGCCCGAAAGAGCCGGAGGCATATCCGGCCGGCGTCTTTGCCGGCCCGGCGTAGTAGATCGAGTGGTCCTTAACGTAATCCGGCAGTCCCTCGCCGCGATCGAGCCGCTCCTTGAGCTTCGCGTGGGCGATGTCGCGCGCCACGATCAACGGGCCGGTGAGGCTAAGGCGGCTCTTGATCGGGTATCGCGAGAGGACATGCCGGATCTCGTCCATTGGTCTGGTCAGGTCGATCGGCACGACCTCGCCGCCGAGCGCCGCATCGTCGATCTCCGGAAGGAAGCGAGCGGGGTTCGTCTCAAGCTGTTCCAGGAATACACCCTCGGCCGTGATTTTACCGAGCACCTGACGGTCAGCCGAACAGGAGACGCCGATCCCGATCGGCAGGCTGGCGCCATGCCGCGGCAACCGGATCACGCGGACGTCATGACAGAAATATTTGCCGCCGAACTGCGCGCCGATACCGAGGCCGCGGGTCAGCTCGAGCACCTCCTCTTCGAGCCCGCGATCGCGGTAAGCTTGGCCGTATCGGTTGCCCTCGGGCGGCAATCCATCAAGGTAGCGGCAGCTGGCCAGCTTGACCGTCTTCAAATTCATTTCGGCCGAGGTGCCCCCGATCACGATGGCGAGGTGGTAGGGCGGGCAGGCGGCCGTGCCAAGGGTGCGGATTTTCTCGTCGAGGAACTTCAACAACGATTGCGGATTCAGCACCGCCCTGGTCTCCTGATGCAGAAAACTCTTGTTTGCGGAGCCGCCGCCCTTGGCGATGAATAGAAATTTGTATGCCTCCCCGGGCTCGGCGAAGAGGTCGATCTGCGCGGGGAGATTGTCGCCGGTGTTGACCT
This sequence comes from Alphaproteobacteria bacterium, assembly GCA_019237135.1. Lineage (GTDB taxonomy): Bacteria > Pseudomonadota > Alphaproteobacteria > ATCC43930 > CGMCC-115725 > AP-15. The sequence continues at coordinate 1,525 of JAFAHQ010000316.1, read as the reverse complement.
CCTCGTACATCGACAACGGGGCGAGCTGGCTGTAACGCAGATTGGTCTCGGTATAGGTACGCCGGATGCCGGCCGAGAGCGCGGCGGCGTCGTCGCCGTCGGTCCAGATCTGCTGACCCTTCTTACCCATGACGATCGCCGTGCCGGTATCCTGGCACATCGGAAGCACGCCGCCGGCGGCGATGTTGGCGTTTTTCAAGAGGTCGAACGCCACGAACTTGTCGTTCGCCGAGGCCTCCGGGTCGTCGAGGATCGCCCGCAGCTGGGCGAGATGGCCGGAGCGCAGCAGGTGGGCGGAATCGATGAAAGCCTGGCGGGCGAGAAGCGTCAGGGCCTCGGACGCCACCTTGACAATGCGCCGACCCTCGAACGTGCCGAGCGACACGTAATCGCCGGTGAGCTTGCGGTAGGGCGCGTCATCCGCGCCAAGCGGGAAGAGCTCCTGATAGGTGGCATCGCTCATGCGTTACTCCGCGGTGCGCTCTCACCGCACAATCGCCGTTTCCGCACCTGCGTCAAGCGATGCTATCTCTTGCGAAACTTGTCGAGCGTCACGATCTCGGCGGCTTGCCGCGGCGGCGGTTTTGGCGCCTCGCCAGCGGGAACTTTCGCGGGCAGGGCGGCCGTGTCGAGCGGCTTCGTGGCCGGAAGTTCGAACTGAAGTCCGAACTTGACCGAGGGGTCCGCAAAGCTCGTTACCGCCGCAAAAGGGATGGTCAGTTGCTCCGGCCGGTTTTGAAAGCTCACGGTGACAGAAAATTCTTGATCTCCGACCTCGAGCCCCCAGAACTGATGCTGGAGGACGATCGTCATCTCTTCCGGATATTCGTTCAGCAAGTAGTCCGGTAGCACGACCCCCGGGACATCGGTGCGAAAGCTCACATAAAAGTGGTGAGCACCCCTCAACCCCTCTCGGGCGGTGCGCGCGAGTGCTTCCCGAACGACCCCACGCAAGGCGGTTTGGACCATTTGGGGATAATCGAAAAGGTCCTGGACCATTTCCGGCGGCGCTCGCTGGCAAGGGTGGATCCCACGAAAGTAAGTGAGGGGCTTCTGTTGCCCGGTGCCCCTCGAACCGCGAGTTGCTCTAGGCTTTTACCCCGCGAAGGGTTAGGCCGCGAGTGCCTCTGTTGCGAAGTTGTCGTTCGCAGCTAGATTATGACCCGATAACGGCGGAATCATACCGGGCGACGGATCTTGCCTTTACCACGCGCGTCGAGCCTGGTTCGCCCCCGCGAATCGTCGGCCCTGAAGCCGGCGAGGAAAATGGTGGAGGCGCCGGGTACTGCCCCCGGGTCCGCAACGCTTATTTCACAAGCCGTTTATCGCCATAGTCGGTTGCCCGACAATGCAGATATAGGACGGCACGCCGGCCGGAGCAATCCCGGCGACGTGCCGCCTCTGAGCCCGGAGGAGGGGATGCGGCTGACGTCCGAGCAGCAGAAGGAGACCGTCGACCAGCGCGGCGAGACCAGGCCGACCCTGCGCGCCACCGTGCCGGCATTGGAGGAGGTGTTGTATGAGC
>JAFAHQ010000091.1 GCA_019237135.1 Alphaproteobacteria bacterium | reverse complement strand
TAAACGCCGTATCATCATCGGGAAACCTTTTTGCCGTGGCGAGCGTCACACCAGCATGCCTGACACCGCCGCCGTCATCGAGACCGATATCCCGGCACGGCTCGATCGCTTGCCGTGGACCCGGTTTCACACTCTCGTCGTCGTGGCGCTCGGCATTACTTGGATCCTCGACGGGCTCGAGGTGACGTTAGCGGGTTCGATCGCGGGGGCTCTGCAGGAAAGCCCGGTACTGCGTTTCGACGCCGCGGAAGTCGGCCTCGTCGGCACCGCCTATCTTACCGGGGCGGTCACCGGCGCGGTGCTGTTCGGGTATCTGACCGATCGGTTTGGCCGCAGAAAGCTCTTCTTCGTGACCTTAGGCCTCTATCTGACCGCGACCGCGGCAACCGCATTTTCATGGGATTTCTGGAGCTTCGCATTGTTCCGTGCGCTGACCGGCGCCGGCATTGGCGGCGAATACACGGCGATCAATTCGGCGATCCAGGAGTTCGTACCGGCCCGTTTTCGCGGCCGCACCGATCTCGCGATCAACGGCAGCTTCTGGATCGGCGCCGCACTCGGAGCCGCGGGTGCCGTCCTGTTCCTGCAGCCGGGCACCTTGCCGCCGGATTGGGGCTGGCGCGCCGCCTTCGGGATCGGAGCCGTGCTGGGTCTTGGAATCTTGACATTGCGGCGCCTGCTTCCGGAGAGCCCACGCTGGCTGATGCTGCACGCCCGGCTCGGCGAGGCGGAGGAGGTCATCGAACAGATCGAGCGCCGCGTTGCGCATGCTGCCGATATACAGTTACCGGCATCCGCGGGCGGCCGAATTCGCCTTGCTGCGAGGTCGCGCACGCCGATGGTACGGATGGTACTGGCGATCGTCCGCGACTATCCACAGCGCACCGTGCTCGGCCTCGTGCTGATGGGCTCGCAGGCGTTTTTTTACAACGCCATCTTCTTCACCTACGCACTCGTCCTGACCCAATTTTACGCTGTGCCCTCGGCCTCAATCGGTTGGTACGTGCTGCCCTTCGCGATCGGCAATTTTTTCGGGCCGCTGCTGCTCGGGCCGCTGTTCGATCGGATCGGGCGCAAGCCGATGATTGCCTCGACTTATGCAATCTCCGGGGTGCTGCTCGCTATCGTCGGGTACCTCTTTCGCGAAGGCCTCGTCGATGCTCGGCAGCTGACCTTGTGTTGGAGCGGGATTTTCTTCTTCGCCTCGGCGGCGGCGAGTGCGGCCTACCTGACGGTCAGCGAGAGCTTCCCCCTCGAAGCCCGGGCATTGGCCATCGCATTCTTTTATGCCGTCGGCACGGCGCTGGGCGGCGCCGTCGCCCCGTGGCTCTTCGGGGCGCTGATCGGTTCGGGGGAGCGCGGCGCAGTCTTCGGCGGTTATCTCTTCGGGGCGGCATTGATGATCGCGGCGGCGCTCACCGAGCTCGCGATCGGCGTCAAGGCCGAGCGGGTACCCTTGGAAAGCGTCGCGCGACCACTCTCAGCCCTTGCCGACTAACTGAAAGCAGGCGCGACCTGTGCGATAAACCGCGCCATCTCGTCCTTCACCTGCGGGTGCGGCTTGAGACCGACATTGAAATAGAGAATAACCTCGTCGAACCCGGCGGCCTCGACGTTCTTCAAAGTGTCGATGATCCGGGCCGGTGGGCCCAGCAGCACGGAATTTTCGGTCAGGTCTTCCGGGCGCACGTTGCGCAGCCGCTCGACCATTCCGACGAAATAGCGGTAGCTCGGCGGCGCCGTGTTGGGATCGCCCGGGAACGCAGCAATGACGCATTCCTTGTAATAGCGGATCTGGCGCGCCCGCGCAGCCTCCTCCTCTCGCGGCGTATCGGCGAAATGGGTGAAGTAGCTGCACATCAGCCGGCTCGCCGCGCGCCCGTGTTTGGCGCAAGTCTGGTGGTAGAGTTCGGCGACCTGCCGCAGCCCGCCATAGGTCATTGCGGCGGCAAAAGGTGCCACGATCAGGCCGCAGCCGAGCCTGCCGGCGAGCTCGATCGAAGGCTGCGAGAACGAGGCAACATAAGCGGGGATCGGGCGCTGCACCGGCTTGGGCGTTATCGCCACGTTCTCGAACTGGTAGTGCTTGCCGTCGTGCGAGATCGGGCCATCGCTCGACCACAGGCGGCGGACGACCTCCATCCCTTCCTCGAAGATTTCCTGGTTGTTTTCGAACGAAACCTTGAAGGGCAAATACTCGCGCCGGTCATAGCCGCGGCCGGACGCGAAATCGACGCGGCCGCCGCTCAACAGGTCAAGGGTCGCCCATTGTTCGGCGACACGGATCGGGTGATGCAGCGGCAGGACGGTGACGGCGGGGGCCAGCCGGATACGGCGCGTCCGGGCCGCGACATTGGCGAGCACGAGATCCGGGCAGGAAAGGACGCCCAAGGTGCTGAAGTGATGCTCGCCGATCCAGGCGGAATGCAGACCCACCTCCTCGGCGTAAACCGCCTCGTCGATGATATCGGCGACGAAGTCGTTGGCGGTCCGGCTATTGTTGTCATAGTGGTTGTCGCTCAGCGTGAAATAACCGAATTGCATTGGCTGTCTCCCTCTTGGGCGTCCCCCCGAGCTTCAAGTCAGTGCCGTGCGAAGGGCGGTAATCGATGGGACGAAGAAGTAACCGGCAGCCGTCAGCACCACGAACTGGTGTGGCATTTCCAATGTCGTGCGCCGGTTTCCAGCGGGGTAGTTCGGATACGGCTCGTCCATCTCGCGAGGGCCGCCGCTAGGCGCCTGCCCGATGATCGGGTCGAACCCGGGCGTGACGGCACCGCCTCCGGGACGCGTCTTGCCGCCGACAAAACGGGGGTCGCTCGAATAACTGCGCTGGATGAATTCGAACTGCCGCTCGATTGAGGTCTGATAGCACACGAACATCAGCCCGCGGCTGTGTCGGGTCGTCGTTTCGCCCGGCGCGACCTCGGGACCGAACGGGATGCTGGCGCGGATGATCCGATGGCGCTGCACCTCCGCTTCGTTGCCGGTATCGTCGCGGGGATATACCTTTCGAATATGCGCCGCGTATGGACATTTGCGCTGAAACGGATCGTCGCCGAATTCGAAATCATTATTGCGGTTTTCGTCTGCTCCGAGCGCTGGGTTGTCGCGTAGCGGCGCCAGCTCCAATGGCGCGCCGCTCTTCCAGCGCCCGACCATACGCGCCGCCAGGAGCTCCGAGTAGATCCCGAGGCGGGCGGCCTGCGCGGCGACGAAAGCGCGAAACTCGGGCACGCGCTGCTCGAGGCGCCGGAACACCATGTAGGAGCCATTCTTCGCCCACGGCGCCGGCAACGGCTCGATCGGGCCGGGTTTGATCGGGTCGCGTGGGTTCTGACCGGGGTACCCAAGGACGAACTCGCCAGCCCAGATCAGATCCTGACCCGGAAGCCCTTGCTCGGGCGCGGCGCTCGGCCGCGATACCGGCGCCAGCCCGCGAATACCCGGTTGCGAGATGCCGTCCAAAAACCCGAAATGCTCGTGGCCCCGCTCGCGCCCCGGCCGTACCGTGCCGATCTCCGAATACACCGTTTTGATCGCGCTGCCGAGCCGCCCGCGCAATGAATTGCCGTGGGAGGTCACAAAAAATTTGTCTGGTCCCGCGATCAGGAACACGGCATCGATCCTGTCCGCAAGAAAGCTGCGTAGCCACTTCGACGGAGGCGGATCATTAAGTGCCGCGATCGTCTCCGGATCATCGGCGCCGCGTTCGAAGGCAGGATCCATTTGCGGCCGCGTTGGACCCAGCAGACGCGTCAGCCCGTCCTTCGTGAATCCGAGGTTCATCCCCAGCCATGGCATCTCGCCGCTGCCGCTTCCGCCGCGGCGGCGGCGTGCCGCGACTATGCGATCCCGTTCCTGCACCGTCCCGCCGTGCGTCAGAAGGCCGACGACATATTCCCGGACCACGGCCTTGAAGCGCGCGGCATCAGCAATCTTAAAGAACAGGAACAATTCGGCGTGCTTCTGCATGCCGGTCAGCAGGTCGCCCTGGATGTCGTTCAAATCCAGCTGGAGCGTGCTGTAATTCACCACGTTCCCCCTTGGCCTCCGATCGCCGCTTGGGGCTGTTGCCATGGTGTTGCGTCGGTGAGCCGACAGGCCGGCGCCTCGAGCTGTCGTCGGTCGCCTCCGGCGGGATATCCGAAAGCGGTCGCGGCGATTATCTATCCGCCCATCCCGCCGCCGTAGCCGACCAGCAGATAGTCTTCGGCCCAGGAATGATGGTTGTGCGCGTCGGTAACCCGATACCTGATGCAGATGCGTAGAGCCATCCCGACCTTTTGCGGCTGGTTCCTGAAATTCCAGTCTTGCGCATAAGGGCCGTCCAGTTCGTAACTGATCTCCGCGACTGTCGCAGCGGGTGCTGGGTGAGGTGCGGGTGCTGGGTTCGGATTTCTGCAATAGATATCGATCCCGTCAATCTTTAGGGCTGTTTCCGGAAGCTGCGCGTTCAGATACGGGTTCAGCATCAGGATTAGCTCGCCTAAATCGGTGTTCGCTGGCATTGGTTGTCTCCCTCGTGAGTGGAACGTGATGGCGGATTCCATAGGCTGTTGCCCGCCTGAGGACTACGCCCAGTCTACGTTGCCCAATCTACCTCACGGAGAAGGGCGACGCCTTCAGGAGTAACCTAAGAGCGATTGGCCGCCGCGTGTGTGAAGCAGCTCACACCTAGGGGAAATTTTGGGCGGCGACCTATCGGTCCAGCTGGCATCACGAGTCGTCTAGCTCTAGTCGGTTAGGTGATCGTTGTTCCAGCGCAGCCAACACGGACTTTACGCGGGTGGGCTCGTCGAGCGTCCCGAGGCTGCCGAAGATTGCGGCGGCCTCTTCGAGCAGTTCCCGTGCTTCCGCGAGGTCACCGCGGTTCTGACACAAGCCCGCGCGAGTGACTAGCGCCTTGGCCAAGTCGTTTCGCGCATCGGTGGAAACGAAAATGCGCTGCGCGGAATCAACGTGCTCCGCCGCGACTGCGGGCGACTCTTGGGCGAGGCATTCGGCAAGCAACCGATGCGCCAATCCTTCCACGTACCGATACCCTTTGGCGCGGCTCGCGGTAAGCACGTCGTCAATCAGCGCCCGCGCGGTCCCAAGATCGCCCCGCAGCAGGCAGCCCTCGGCTAGCCGGAGGGCCGGAGTGATTCTGACGTGGTGCAGGCGAGATTGGTCGAACCAGGCGATCGCTTCAGTCAGATCGGCGATGCCGGCATCGAACCGGCCGGCCCTGATCTGCCCGTATCCGCGGAACACTTTGGCCATGGCCACGTCGTAGGGCAAAGGGTTGAGTGAAAGCGCTTCGTCGCAACAGCGCACCCCGCGTTCGATGTCGCCTTGGTGGATGTGAGCGGCCCCGATACGATAAAGGCCCACCACTTTGAGGCGCGCGTCGCCGAGCGTGGCAGCGTGCGCGAGCAATCTGCGGCAACAGGCGAGGCTGGCCTCCCAATCACCCAGGTAAATGAAAGCTTGCCCTGTGTTCAAGAGCGCGCGACTTGCCCACCACAGATTATCCTGCGCCTCGAGGATCGTGGCGGCGCGATTGCCTGCTTCGATCGCCGCACGGAGCTCGCCGGCTACGACATAAGCCTGCGTCGCACACGAATAGATGAAACCTTCGAGGTCCTCGCATCCGGCCGCCGATGCGATCGCCGCGGCCTCGCGACAGTGCTCGATAGCCAGTGCCGCCGGGCTGCCCGTCAGACTGTGCAGATACCCGATCCAGGAGTGCCAGGTGGCGCGGCGACGCGGGTCATCGGTCTCTTCCACGATTCCACGAATGTCTTCGAGGATTGCTATGTGTTCGGCCTGCTGACCGAGCGCGAACTTGACCTCGGCCTGCTTGACCACGGCATCGATACGGCGCAAGCGATTGGGCTTGGTGTCCGGCATCGCGTCGAGGCGGTGCAGCGCATCCTCAAAGTACGCCAACGCCTCGCTGTTTGCCCAGCGACGCTGCGATTTCTCGGCGGCAAGGATGGCGTAATCGACCGATTTTTCAGCCTCGCCGCTGCGACCAAAGTGTAGCGCCAGGAGTTCTGCGACTTCGTCGCTGCGACCCTCATAGAGTTGTTCAAGGGCATATCCGACGGCGCCGTGGTAGGCCCGGCGATGCCGCTCGAGCAAGCTGCCATAGGCGGTTTCCTGGGTCAGCGCGTGGCGAAAGACAAAAATGGTCCCGTCAGTCTCAACGCGCTCGTAGAGGAATTCGAGACGGCACAGCTCGTGCAGCTGATCTTCGAGCGAACCGAAGCTCTTCCACACCGCATTCAACAGGTGCAGCGAGAATTCCCGGCCGATCACCGCGGCGGTTTGCAGAAGCCGCTTGGTTTCGTCCGGCAACCGGTCGATGCGGGCCATCACGACGTCATGGATCGTGTCGGGCACCATCAGGTCCGAGCGAAGGTCCCTCGCCTCGCCGGCGTGCAGTGCCAATTGCTCCAGAAAAAGCGGGTTGCCATCCGCCTTGGTGACGATTTCTTGAGTTACGAGATCGATCAGATGCTCCGCCCGAAGCACCGATCGAACCATCTCTATGCTGTGGTCACGCGACAATGGTTGTAGCGGCGTCTGTCCCGCGTAGGACTTATCTATCCAAGGAGGGCGGTAACCCGGCCGGTAGGTCCCAAGTAAAAGCACCCGGAAGTCA
>JAFAHQ010000362.1 GCA_019237135.1 Alphaproteobacteria bacterium | reverse complement strand
CCGGCCCCGGCGGCGAACAAACGACGTGACAACATCTAAGCCTCCTCTTCGTGTTTGATCATTGCCATGACAGAAATTATCAATGTCACGGCCCGGTCGAAAGCCGCAAAGGAGGGATGAGCCGATGCCTGTCAACAAGCCGCACATCGAGTTCCACCGTGTCGACATGAGCTCAGGATGGTCGACGCCGCCCGGTTATCCGGCCGGCATCGAGCAGAAGATTCTCGCGGGTGTTCTCGACGAGGAGCGCAGGAGCGGCAGCCGCACCCGCTTGTTGCGCTTTGCGCCAGGGGTGTTCACGAGGGAGCCCTTTGTCCACAAATACTGGGAAGAGGTCTATCTTATCTCGGGCGACCTCACCGTCGGCAACGATGCCGAAGGCAGAGGAGGCGAGAACTTCCCGCCCGGCACCTACGCTTGTCGGCCGCCCGGCGCGGTTCACGGCCCGTTCAAGTCGAACGGCGGGTGCCTGCTATACGAGACCCACTATTATTCTGAGTGATCACGGTCATCAGCTGGCCAACCGCAGGGGGCCTTCCTCCTGCAGACGGCACATCCGATCGAACAACCCGCGCCGCCGGCGCAGTTCGGCCGGCGTGCCTTGCTCGACAATCCTGCCTTCTCGAAGAACGACGAGCCGGTCGAACTCAGCTACGGTCGATAGCCGGTGGGCTATGGCCAGCACGGTTCGACCCTGCATCAATGCGCCGAGCGCCCGCTGGATCTCCAGTTCGGCCTCGGTATCGAGTGCCGAAGTCGCTTCGTCGAGCACGATGATCGGAGCGTCCTTCAACAGCGCTCGCGCGATGCCCAATCGTTGCCGCTGCCCACCGGAGAGCTTGGTACCCCGCTCGCCGACGATCGTGCCGTAGCCTTGCGGCAGCGCGCGGATAAAAACATCGCACCGCGCGGCCTTGGCCGCCGCGAACACGGCCTCGTCGCTGGCTTCTGGGTTGGCGTAGCGGATGTTATCGAGGACCGAGCGATGAAACAGAGAGACATCCTGCGGTACCACCGCGATCGCGGCGCGCAGGCTGTCCTGCGTCATCGTGCGAATGTCCTGGCCGTCGATCAGAAGCCGTCCTGCGTCGACATCGAAGAGGCGCTGCACCAGGCTAATCACGGTGGATTTTCCGGCGCCGGACGGACCCACCAGACCGACGCGCTGTCCCCGCTCGATCCGCAGATTGAAGCCGCAAAACACCTCTCGTCCACCTGGATAGGAGAAATTGACATTCTCGAACGCGATGCTGCCGCCCCGATGGATCAGCTGCCGTGCCCCAGGCCCGTCGACCACTTTATGGTCCTCGCCAATCACCTCAATCGCGTCGGCAATCCGCGAGACGAACTGAGTGGCGTTGACCGCCGCAAATGCGAGATCGCGCGAGCCCTGGAGGATGCGGAGAGTTACCGCCACAGCCAAAATCACATCGCCGGGGCTGATCCTTCCCTTGCTCCATAGATTGAGGGACCAGATCAATATCGCGCCGGCCATCAGCCACAGACCCAAATCGTGCAGCGCGCGCATCCGCTCGATATACATCAGGCTGTTGCGATGCGCGGTTGTCTCGGTTTGCAGCAGCTGCGCGAAGCGCCGACGCTCGCGCGAGTGTGCCGAGAACGCCTTGACTGCCCAGATGTTGGACACGACATCGACCAACGCGCCGCCCACTTCGGCAGCACGATCGGCATAGGCGCGGTGGCGCGGTGTTCCACGCTGCCCGAAAAGGGCGAGAGCGCCGACCGCCAGTAGCACAAAGAGACCAAGCGCGGCTACCAGCTGCCACTCAACAGTCGACAAGATGGCCAGCGCCGCACAGAAATCGGCGCACACCGGGGCAATATTAAACAGAACGATCGACAGTACCTGCTGTACCGAGTCCCCTGTGGACGAGATCCGACTGGCGAGTGAGCCGCTCAAAAGATCACTGAAATAGCGGCTGGAATGGCCCCCCAAATGGTCGAACAGATCGAGCCTAGCTTCCGTCCTGTCAGCGAGAATGGCGCGATACCCGAGCCAGCTGCCAAAACGCCACAGCAGGCTCTCTCCCGCTAGCAAACCCGCAAACACGGCGAACGCCCGCCACACTGCGCCGATCAGATCGGTACCTTGCGCCATCGCATCCACGATCAACTTCAAGCCGTATTGCGCGACGCAAGCACAGGAGGCTGCTCCTAAGACCGAGGCGAGCGCAGCAAAGTGTAGAACGGGCCGCCGCCGGATGTAGTGCCAGAGAAACGCAATAGGTCGGCGCGGAAAGGCGGCGACGCCGCCTGACAGAGCGCTCTTGTCAGTCTCGGGGTCGGCAGGCCTCCGCATAAGGGTCAAAGTACCGCGCGGTTCGCTCAAGTTCGATGGACCAGCTCGTTTCGCTTTGACGAGTATCATCGGGCGCCTTCGTAATATTTACGGTTGATAAGCCTCTCCGTCGCCCGGAGTTCCCCCTCCATCCCCTGTTGGGCGAAGTAAATGCACCGCGGAAGCACGTCATGGTTCTGTTCCGATCAGAGCTTTCATCGCGGGATTTGCTCCACTCGTGCCGCCAACGGCAATCACCTTGGTTTTATTCCCAGGACGTAACTTTGCCTCAGCCAACAGAGCTTCTGACCGCCGCACTTTGAGCGCGCCGCCCGATCGGTTGGTGCCGAAATGACGCACCCGTGAAACGACTCTGCTGGCACGGTGTTAACCGGCTGACAAAAACCGGAGGAACATGCGGATCGGGCAAATTTCGCCGCTGATGGAGGCCGTTCCTCCGAAGTTTTATGGCGGCACCGAGCGCATCGTCGCCTATCTGACGGATGCGCTAGTGGCGATGGGCCACGATGTGACCCTGTTCGCCAGCGGCGACAGCGTAACGACGGCTACGCTCGCGGCGATGTGTCCGCAGGCGCTTCGCCTCGACCCGTCGGTTCGCGATCACATCGCGCCCCTGATCGTGATGCTGGAGACTGCCGTACAACGAGCGGGCGAATTCGACGTGATCCACCTGCACTGCGATTATCTCGGATATTCCGCCCTTCGGCGGGCCGGCACGCCGTTTCTCGCCACCCTGCACGGCCGCTTGGACCTGCCCGAGCTGAAGCCGCTCTACGGCGTCTTCTCTGACGTGCCGGTGGTCTCGATCTCGGACGCCCAACGCGCCCCGCTGCCGCAGGCGCACTACATCGGCACCGTGCCGCACGGCCTTCCCGAACGGCTGCTACTACCCGGTAGCGGCACCGGCGGCTATCTCGCCTTCCTCGGGCGAATCTCCCCAGAAAAGGCGCCGGACCGGGCGATCAGGATCGCCGAGCTGGCCGGCATGAAGCTGGAGATCGCGGCCAAGGTCGATCGCGTCGACCAGGAGTATTTCAAAGAGGAGATCGAGCCGCTTCTCGCGCAGCCGCATGTCGAGTTTGTCGGCGAGATCGCCGAGGCCCAGAAAACCGAATTTCTCGGCAATGCCGTGGGCTTGGTATTCCCGATCGCTTGGCGAGAGCCGTTCGGACTAGCAATGATCGAGGCGATGGCCTGTGGAACCCCGGTGGTGGCTATGCGGAACGGATCGGTGCCAGAGGTTGTCGATGAGGGTGTCACTGGCTTTATCGTCTCGAGCGAGGCCGAAGCCGCAGCCGCGGCGCGGCGACTGCACCTGCTCGACCGGGCGCGCGTCCGACAAGTGTTTGAAGAGCGGTTCACCGCGCGGCGGATGGCGGCAGACTATGTCTCGCTGTACCGGCGCCTGATCGCCGGCCGAGATGCCGCGCGTGGCGATTTTACAAGGAGGAAACACCCCGATGCCGTGGCCGTTTGATCCTGTGCGAGAACTTCGGCGCGCCCTCGCCGGTTACCGGCGGAATCGCCTCGCCGCCTTGCAGGTTGTTGGCAGCGCTCTGGTGATTGCCATTGCGACGGCTGCGAGCCCGGATACCGGGCAGGCGCCTGCCCCTGCTGAGGCGACCTATGGTTCCACGGAGGCGCCGGCCCCCAAAGGCGCACGCCTGCAGCAGTTCGCGCACACGGATTTGTTCCGAATTCTCGGCAAGGAGGTGCACAGCCCCACCGGTGAAGCGATGGGGCGGATCGTCGACCTGCTCGTCGACGAGACAGGCCAACCGCGCGCCGCGATCATCGATTTTGGCGGGTTCCTCGGTGTCGGTACCCGCAAGATTGCGATCGACTGGCATAGCTTGCGGTTCGATTCAGTGGGAACAAAGGACGCCGTCGTTGCCGAACTCGACCGAGATCAAATAAAGGCGGCGCCGGAATATAAGGCTTCGCACGAGGTCGTCGCAATCGTAGCTGCACCGCGGTCCAAGCAGAACCGTATCGCTCCCGATCCCGGCTGGTGATCGCCGCGACATGAAGTTGCGGCGCCTCGGCAACGAGCGTCGATCGGGTGTGATGGCGGCGCGCGGTTTGCCGGGGCTCGACTGGCTCAACTTCTTTGTCGCCAATTTTCAGACGGGCTTCGGACCGTTTATTTCCGTCTATCTGACAAGCGCGGGGTGGACGCAGGGTGCAATCGGAGCGGCGCTCAGCACCGGCACAATTGCCAGCATGGCCAGCCAGGTTCCGGCCGGCGCGCTGGTCGATGCGGCGCGCAGCAAGCGAATGGCGGCGACAGCGGCAATCGCCGCTATCGGGGTGAGCGCTCTCGTTATCGCCTTGTGGCCCAATTTTTTGGCGATCACAGTAGCTGAAGCGCTGCATTCCTTTGCCAGCGCCGTCCTCGGTCCAGCGATCGCCGCGATCACGCTCGTTTTGGTCGATCCCAGCGCGTTTGGCGAACGGCTCGGCCGCAACGCTCGCTACGCCGCGATCGGCAACGCCGCGGCTGCGGGCGCGATGGGTGCGTGCGCCTATTATCTGGGAGATCGCGCCGTTTTTCTATTTGCTGCAGCCCTCGCCATCCCCGCGCTGGTGTCGCTGGAAACGTTGGGCGAAGCCGCCACCGCGCCGCTCCGACCCTGCCGCACCGCATTAGAACCGGTAGAGGCGCGACCTGGCGACCGATCATGGCGGTTTCTGAAGGACCGGAGACTCATCGCCTTTGCCGTCTGCGCGGCCTTGTTCCATCTCGCCAACGCCGCAATGCTGCCGATTGCGGCCGGAGCAGTCACGAAGCGGGCAGGAAGCGAGGCGGGTTTGGTGATTGCCGCCTGCATCGTGGGCCCACAAATCATCACAGCGCTGCTCTCTCCGTGGGCCGGGCGGGCTGCGCAAGCATGGGGCCGCCGGCCGATCCTCCTTCTCGGCTTTAGCGCGCTACCGATCCGCGGCATCTTGCTCGCCTGTGTCGCTGATCCCTATCTGATCGTTGCGATCCAGCTGTTCGACGGGTTGGGCGCGGCGGTGTTCGGCGTATTGTTCCCGCTGATCGTCGCCGATGTCACGCGGGAGACGGGCCATTACACCACTTCCCTCGGGCTGGTAGGGCTCGCCATCGGTGGCGGAGCGACATTGAGCACGACGGCAGCGGGGCTCCTAGCAGATCACCTCGGTGTCGGCGCCGCCTTCTTGGGCTTGTCGGCTGTGGGAATGTGCGCGACGGTTCTCGTCTGGGCCCTGATGCCCGAAACTAGGGTCGTAGCGGAGGGATGATATCGACCAGCTCCTCGTGGCCCTGCGGAGCGGGTCGCGCGGCGGCGAGCCGCCCTCCTTTGAAGACGGAGCCGATCGGCGTACCGAACAACAAATTGGCAGCGACCGGGGAGTTAGCGTTGTAGCGGTCGAATGACGAGGCGCCCAAGATCGTTGCGAGAGTGGCGGACGGCAAGCCGGCGACGCGCTTTTTGACGATGCGCGTGTCGAGCGCTCCCGCGTCCGCCACAGTTTGCTACGCAGCAGACAGTATTGGAGTGCACAAGTTTAAGGTTAAAAAGAGCTGGCGCCAGTCTACTAGACGGCTCCGCCACTTCCTGCTATTATTGGTATGCGATCCTACCCGCCGGTCGGGGGCAAGGGTTGTCGGCTGTGTGGGGCGTCAACCTTTCCGTTCGCGATGCAACTCAGACTATTTCGACATTTTGTCCCGGTTTCAGTCGTGCTTCTGGCCTCGTCGGACGCTTTGCTGATTACCGGTGCTTTTTATCAGCTGTTGTCGGCGCCGGAGATTGGCGCCCCGATCGTGCTGCGGGTTTCGAGCTTTACCGTTCAGTTCTCCGCGGGTTTGGCGGCTGCTGCAGTAACCGCGATGGTTTCGGTCGGGCTTTATGGACATCAGAGCTTTGTGGACTTTCGTCTTCTGTTGAGCAAGATCGCCGTCGCCTCGATACTCGTGCTGATGCTCGTCTCTTTGTCAGCCACATATTGGCGCGAGGGACTGGGTTACCTACCGGATGCCAGAAGTTTTCCGCTGAAGGCGACGCTTATTTGGCTCGTTTGCGTCTCCGTGACGCGGGGTACCTTTTCGGTGACTTTGGGACGAGGACTGCTAAAACGCCGGGTTCTCGTACTAGGTAACGGAGCTCAGGCGGCGCGGATCGCCAAGTTGGTCGAGACCGGAGAAAACGAACACTTTGTGCCAATTTCGTTTATCGAGGCGCCAGGCGAACGTTCGAGCCTGCGTTCCGACATCGTCGACCGGTCGGTGTCCGACCCTGCTGTCTTGGCAGATGATGCCCTAACGGAGATGGTGTATCGACTGGGAGCAAGCGAGATCGTAGTGGCAACCGATGATCGGCGCGGCTTGCCGGTTCGCCAGCTCCTGCATTGCAAGCTCGCCGGCATCAAGGTAATCGATTTCCTGGATTTTTGGGAACGCGAGACCAGGACGGTCGACATCGAGGCGCTAAAGCCGAGTTGGCTCTTCTACTCCGACGGCTTTCGTTGCGGTCCACTCGACGAGTTGCTGAAGCGTGCATTCGACATCACGGTCAGCCTTGGTTTGCTCTTGTTAACGCTGCCTCTCCTGGTGGCGACGGCTTGCCTAATAAAGCTCGAGAGTCCTGGCCCGATCTTCTATCGTCAGGCTAGAGTGGGACTTCACGGCCAGGTATTCACGATTCTAAAGTTCCGAAGCATGCGAGTGGATGCTGAGACAGACGGCCGTCCTCGCTGGGCCTCCGAGAGGGATCCGCGCGTTACCCGTATTGGAGCAATCATTCGCAAACTCAGGGTCGACGAGCTCGCACAGATTTTTAATGTTTTGCGCGGCGACATGAGTTTTATCGGACCTCGCCCGGAGCGCCCCTTTTTTGTTGCCGAGCTGGCCCACGCCATCCCATACTATTCGGAACGCCATTGGGTCAGGCCGGGCATCACCGGTTGGGCGCAGGTAAATTACCCCTACGGCGCCTCGACGGAGGACGCTTGGATCAAGCTTACTTACGATCTTTATTATGTAAAAAATCGTAGTATTTTTTTAGACTTCGTGATATTGTTACAGACAGCCCGGGTGATCTTCTGGAACTACGGGGCAAGATAGGGCGCTGAACCTGGAAATCGTCGTAACTCAAACGGTTTACGCGGGATGCGCGCTCGCGTTTATCCTGGTGATCGTGTTAATGATTTTGCGGGGTCGGACCAGCAAAACCGGCCTCGCAATTCTCGGTTGCTGCCTTGCCTCGGTTGCATGGGCAGCTGCAACTTTGGCCGCGGTCCGTCTCCCAATCGCTGGTCTGGCGCTTTTTGACAGCATCAGGCTCTCTGCGTGGCTGCTGTTCGCGGTCGCACTTGTTACGCTACGAGCCGGCGACGGCTCGGGTCTGGGGCGGCTTTATCTGTTCGGCGCACTGGCATTTTGTGTCGCGGCGATCGCCAATGACGGACACCTGCTTTTCCTCGACTCGACCGTGCCGGGTTTTTACACGTCTCAGCTGCTGGTTCGCATCGGGTTCGGTGTGATCGGGCTGCTGACGATCGAGAATCTCTGGCGCAATACCGAACCACAGCGGCGTTGGCATGTTTGGCCCCTGTGTCTCGCTCTTGGTGGTCTCTTCGCCTATGAGCTGTTCCTGTTTGCGGATGCCTTCATCACCCGCGGCCGGGTCGATCGCGGGCTCGGCTTGGGCCGCGCAATCGTGGCAACGTTCATGGCACCGCTGCTCGCTCTGGCAATGGCGCGAAATCGAGAATGGCGGATCGACATTCATATATCCCGCCAAGTGGTGTTTCACACCGCGACCTTGCTGGCGAGTGGCTGTTTTCTTCTCGCCGTCGCCATTGTCGGGATGGTGTTGCGCAAGTTCGGAGGAGATTGGGGGCTTGTCCTGCAGCTGGCGATGCTGTTCGGCAGCATCGTGGTCCTCGCGACCGTGCTCTCCTCGGGGAGCCTACGCCGACGGCTCAAGTTTTTGATATCCCGAAATTTTTTCACCCACCGGTATGATTATCGGATCGAATGGCTCAAATTTATCGAGCTCGTCTCCGATGCAAGCCAGACGGAAGAGCTTCAGGTCAGGATCATCCGCGCGCTGGCCGAATTCGTCGACAGCCCAGCGGGGGTACTGTGGTCGTTGAGCCGCGGGATCGGTTATCATCCAACGGCCATGTGGCGACTTCCCGCTCCGCGAGAAGCGAAGCTGTCGCCCGAGGACCCCTTCATTGCAGGCTTCCGGGATGGCAGTTGGATCCAAGAGCGCTCGTCTGATGCGACAGATGAGGCGTGGCCTTTCGCCTCGCAAAATGCGTGGTTGGCTGTGCCCTTGTCATATCGAAGAGAAGTCGTGGGCTTCGTCATTCTCGACTGCACCAACCACTCAGTTACTCTCGATTGGGAAGCCTTCGATCTGTTACGCGCGGCCGGGCGTCAAGCGGCCAGCTATCTCGCGGAGGAGGGATCGACCAAGGAGCTGGCCGACAGCGAACTGTTGAACGAGTATAGCAAGCGGTTCGCTTTCGTCGTCCACGACATCAAAAACTTGGCGAGCCAACTCGGCTTGGTCGTCTCAAATGCAAAACGATACATCGATGACCCGAACTTTCAGCACGATATGCTTCAAACTATCGAGGGTGCGGTCGCCCGGATGAACCACCTCCTCAGCCAGCTCAAGGCCGGGGCCGCGTCGGGTACTCCGCGCTTGGCCGACGCCGGCACGATTGTAGCCGGGGTCGCGGCGGCGTTGGCCCATGGCCCGGTGATCATCGAGACCCGTACCGATGACGAGGACTGTGTTGTGGCGATTGATCCTGAACGTCTCAGGTCCGCCGTAACCCACCTCACCCAGAACGCGATCGACGCCTCTCGCCCAGGCGACTCTGTGGTCATCTCTACACGCCGGCATCAAACCCAGCTCGTCATCGATATTATCGATCGCGGCCCGGGAATGGACGACGCATTTATTCGCGACGAATTGTTCTTACCCTTCCGCTCAACCAAATCGGGCGGCTATGGCATCGGCGCCTTTCAGACCAGAGAGCTGATCCGCATGTCGGGCGGTGACCTCCAGGTAATCTCCGAAAGGGGCACCGGTACCACGATGCGGATCCTCCTACCCCTGATCCCTGAGAGAGAGCCGGCGGCAGCTTCCGCCGTGACGTGACGACATGTCATCTACCCCAAGAGCGTTGCTGATCGTCGATGACGACCCGGGTCTGTTGCGTCAGCTTCGCTGGGCCTTCGCGGACCACAAAGTGTATCCTGCGAGCTCGCGTCAGGAAGCCGCCGACCTCGTCCGCAAGGAGCCCGCACCGGTAGCTATCGTCGATCTCGGGCTTCCTCCGGATCCCGACGGCGCCTCCGAGGGGTTGGCGATCCTGGCCGACATCCTCACGATAGCCCCGGCGACCAAAGTCATTATCGCCACCGGTAACGAAACCCGCGAACACGCGTTGCGGGCTATCGCGCTCGGTGCCTACGACTTCTACCAAAAGCCCATCGATATTGACACGCTACAACTGATCGTCGCGCGCGCCGAACGGATATTCGACCTTGAAGCTGAAAACCGCAGGCTCCTGGAGGCCACCGCGGCATCGCCGATCGATGGGATCATCGCGAGCAGCTCCGAGATGTTGCGGGTGCTGCGCAACATCGAAAAAACGGCGCCCACTGACGTTGCAGTCTTGCTGCGCGGCGAGAGCGGCACCGGCAAGGAGTTGCTCGCCCGGGCGATCCACAAATTGAGTGCCCGTGCGCGCGAGCCGTTTGTGCCGATCAATTGTGCGGCGATTCCCGAGACGCTGCTCGAAAGCGAGCTCTTCGGTCACGAAAAGGGTGCGTTCACTGGAGCGCTCAAGCAGACCATCGGCAGAATTGAAAACGCCGATCGTGGGACCTTGTTCCTGGACGAGATCGGCGATGTGCCGTTACCGATGCAGGTAAAGCTGCTGCGCTTTCTACAAGACCAGCTCGTCGAACGGATCGGCGGGCGCAATCCAGTGCAGGTCGACGTGCGGATCGTGTGCGCGACGAACCAGGACCTCGACTCGATGATGGCTGAAGGGCGCTTTCGAGAGGATTTGTACTACCGGCTAAACGAGGTCACAGTACAGATCCCGCCGTTGCGTGAGCGCGGCGCCGACGCGTTGGTACTGGCAAGCTTTTTTCTCAGCCGGTTCGCCGCCGAATACGGCCGGCTGGCACGTGGTTTCAGCGCCACTGCGCTCGCCGCGCTCAGGGATCATCCGTGGCCCGGAAACGTGCGTGAGCTTGAGAACCGCGTAAAACGCGCCGTCGTCATGACCGACGGTCCTTTGCTCTCTGCCGCCGATCTCGGTCTTACTGCAGCCGGAGAGGAAACCCCTTCGCTCACCATTCGCGATGCGCGTGCTCGCGCTGAGCGCGAAGTGCTTCAGTTAGCTCTCGCGCAAGCCGGCTCCAACCTATCGAAAGCAGCAAAGCTGCTCGGGATCAGCCGTCCGACGCTTTACGATCTGATGCAGCAGCACCGGATCGGCCTCGATCTGTGAAGGCCGCTTGCGGGTGAAAGGAAAGGCAATGCCCAAGGCTCAACGCCGTCACATTTGGCACTCGCTAGCTTTCGCCGCGGCCCTCCTCGTGATCGCTTGCGTTGGCGCGAATGCCAAGGACTCTTCCGCTTCGGTGAAGGATGCTGAGCAATATTTAGCCAAAGGAGATCTCAAGGCCGCCGAGATCGAGCTGCGCAATGCCGTACGCCAGTCACCGGAGAATCCCGTTATTCGTGCGCGGTTAGCTCAAGTATATCTCGATCTCGGCGACGCCGCTTCGGCCGAACGTGAGGCGCGCGCAGCACGCGAGCGCAACGGCGACGAGGCGGATTATTTACCAATTCTCGCCGACGCCCTGCTTCGGCAGGGAAAATTCGCGGACGTCCTGGATCTGATCCAGCCGGGGGACCGACCCCCCGCTCTCGAAAGCAAGGTCCGGTCTGCGCTCGGCACTGCGGCGGCCGGTCTGAACGATCGGAAGAAAGCCGAAGCGATGCTTCGCGATGCAATGCGGCTCGATCCGGGGGCGGCACAGCCAAAGGTCCAGCTTGCCCAGCTTCTCAGCCGACAGAACCCCGAGGAGGCAGACAAGCTAATAGACGGGGCGATCGCCGCCAACCCACGCTCGGCGGAAATCCTCCGGGTCAAAGCGGAAATGTTGCAGACCCGTGGGGACCAGGACGGAGCCATGCGCCTTTTCGATGAGGCGCTCCAGATCGATCCCAAAGACCGAGGGGCTCACTTGGCCCGCGCCAACATCAACATCGGTCGGGGCAATTTCAAGGCGGCGGACGAGGATCTCGATCCGATTCTCAAATCTACTCCCGATAATTTTATGGCAAATTTTCTTCGTGCGCTTGAGTTCGCCAAGCAACAGCAATACGCCCAGGCAGATCGAATATTAGATCGGATTAGTCCGGCTTTTCCAAGATTCTGGGGAGGATACTATTCCCAGGGAGCGGTCAAATCGGCGCTCGGACAATTTGCACAGGCCGAGAGCATCCTGAGCAAATACCTGGCCCATGTCCCCGGCGACCCGCGGGCCTCGCGGCTCATCGCGAATGCCGCCTTGCAGCAGCGTGCCCCGCATCGGGCGGTCGATTATCTCAAGCCGCTGGTCGATAAACCAACGGTGGACGCGGCGACGCTAAGCCTGCTCGGAAATGTCTACATGGCTGACGGGAAGCCGGAGCTGGCACTGCAGCAGTTCGAAAAAGCCGCGACTCTCGATCCGGGGAACCAGACAATCAAGGCACGCGTTGCGATCTCGGAGATCAACTCGGGTCGCGGCCAGCAGGGTCTCGCCGAACTCGAGGAGGTGTTCGCCAGCGAATCCGGCGCGGCCATCGCCGGGCCCACTCTTGTGCTCACCGAATTGCGCGCCGGACGGGTCGAAAAGGCTGGCGAGGTTGCGGCTTCACTGATCAAGCTCGATGCCAATAACCCGCTCTATCAGACCTTGCTTGGGGTGGTCCAGGTCGCGCAGCAAAATTATGCCGGGGCCGAAACCGCGTTCCGAGCCGCACTGGCGCGCAACCCGGAGTTCGAGGCGGCGACACGCGACTTGGCCAAGCTTTATCTGGCAACCGGGCGCATCAATGATGCCAAGAAAGTCTATGGCGACCTTCTTTCAAAGAAGCCCGAAGACGGTGCTGCTCTTCTCGGGTTGGCAGACATCGCGATAATGGAAAAGAAATGGTCCGAGGCGGTCGATTATATCAATCGCGCACGGACTGCCGCACCGAACGATCCAGCAGCGGGGATGAAGCTCGTCAATGTCTATGAGATGCGGCAGGATTGGAACAATGCCAGGACAGTTGCAGGCGATCTGGCCGCCCAATTTCCCCGAGACGTTAATGTCCAAATAGCGCAAGCCTTCGCCTTTTTAGGCAGCGGTGATACCAAGAGCGCAATCTCCAGCTACAAACGCGCCCATGAGATCGCACCCAATTCGATCCCGATACTGTCCCGCTATGTCGCGTTGCTGACATCGGCGAAGGAGTTTCGCGAGGCGCGTACCGTGTTGCAGGAAGCTGCCACCCGAGATCCCCGGAATGCATCGCTGAAGGGTGACCTCATCCGAGTCGAAGCGGATATCGATGGTTTGGATGCAGCCCTCGCTAAAGCGCACGAACTTGCAAAGGACGATCCGGAGAACAACATTTACGATCTGGTATCGGCCGAGCTTTACGAAAAAGCGGGGCGGCCGCAAGATGCAGTTTCTGTGCTCGAAAAGGCGGTCGCGGCACGGCCGTCTGACGACGGCCTAACGATCGTACTTTCTCGTCTCTATACCAGCACCGGCGACCTGACCAAGGCGGAAGCCGTCTTGACCCGCCGGTTGGCCGCCGAGCCGAAGAGGCTCACCGTGCTCGCAGCCCTGGCACGACTATACTTGACGACCGGGCGCATCGATGACGCCAAGAAGAGCTACGATCAGCTCCTGTCGCAGAGACCGACCGACGCCGCCGCCCTTCTCGGTCTCGCGGAAATCGCCGTCGCGCAAAAGAAATGGCCGGAGGCCACGGACTATATCACCCGCGCCCGCACTGCTGCGCCGAATGACCCGGCACCCGCACTCTTGCTCGTTAACATGTACGGATTGCAGCAGGATTGGAAGCAAGCGACATCGGCGGCAGCCGAGCTTGTCGCCCAGTTCCCGGAAAATGTCGAGGTTCTCGACGCACAAGGCCGGGTGCAGATCGCAGCCGGCGATACGGACGGCGCGTTGTCGACTTATAAGCGCGCGTACGGACTCGCGCCTGATTCGAGACCGATCTTGTCTCGCTACCTCGCTTTGCTCAAGGCGGCAAAGAACTTCCCGGAGGAGCGAACCGTGTTGCAAGCCGCACTCGATCGCGATCCTCAAAATCCATCTCTGAAAGGCGATCTGATCCGAGTGGAAGCTGAAATCGGCGGCCTGGAAGCTGGCCTCGCAAAGGCCCGCAAATTCGCCAACGACGACCCGGGCAACAGCCTTTACGATGTGGTGTCGGCGGAACTCTACGAGAATGCCGGGCGAAAGCCCGAAGCCATCACCCTAGCCGACCAGGTCGCCGCGACCCAACCGTCGGACGATAATCTGACGCTTGCGCTCTTCCGCTTGTACACTCGTGCTGATGATCTCGCGAAGGCCGAGGAGGTCTTGAATGCCCGATTGAAGGCGGACTCGAAGGATTTTGCCGTCCGCTCGGTCCTGGCGGAGTTCTATCTGGAGCAAAAGGAATACGATCCGGCGATCGCCGAATATACGCGCCTCATCGCCGAGCGCCCGACTGATCCGGCCGCGCTGAACAACCTCGCTTGGCTCTACCAGCGGCAGGGAGATCTGACGAAAGCTCGAGAAATGGCCGAGCGCGCTTTCGCAGCGGCTCCGGCAGCTGCCCAGATCGATGATACCCTGGGGTGGATCTTGTTGGCTCAGGGTGAATCCGACAAAGCCATGACGTATCTCACCGCCGCAAATTCCGCGGCGCCGCGCAACCCGGACATCCAATATCACCTCGCTGTGGCGCTCCAGCGCATCGGTCGACCGGCCGACGCTCAGGCGATGCTCGAGACCCTGCTTGGCTCCGGCGTTTCTTTCACCGACAAGTCAGAGGCGGAAAAGCTACTTCAAGACTTGAAGAGAGGCTGACTTCGGGTTAGCGGGCCGTTCCGATTTCCTGAAGAAGCTGGCGCAGCTCACGGGCTAGGTGCGGCTCTTGAATTTTCCGGCCAGCGGCTTGATCGGCACTGGGAGACGGTTCCTGTATGGCCTCCGGCGCGATCGTCAGCCGCTCGAGAACAGCCGTTAACGCCTCTACTGCAACCTGAAGCTCCGAAAACCCAAAAGCCTCACTGCCAAGATCCACAGTCGGCGGCAGTTGGGCCGCCGCTGTGCGGATAGCGGTCTTGAGAGCGTCGATCGACGATTCTATCGTCGCTCCGAGCGCATCGGTGGTCACCGACAAATGTCTGGCGGCATCGGCCAGACCACGTTGTCCTGCCTCGATCACCACCTCAAGCCGCTCACGTAATTGAAGCGTCGATGCGGGTGCGCCCGCATTGACCGTCGTGGCCGTGCAAACCACCTCGAGCACCTCTACGAGACGGCGGAGGAGCCCGATCTCGACCGGCTCAGCAGCTAGCTGCGAGATCATTTCGATCAGAGGCTCGGTCGAAACGTCGATGGCGATTCGGCCCAAGATCGCGAGAAGTATCAATCCGACGGTCATCAGAATCGCAGAGATCGCCGGAATTTGGCCCAGCGATAATGGGACGGAACCGTGATCTTGCGCCAGCCCCAATCCGACGAGCGCCGTAAGCACGATCAACGCGCTGAAAAAATGGGTGCGCGCCAGCCAAAGGTAATGAAGGCGCGCAATCTCGCCCCTGGCTGCGCTGGTAGCGAAGCGGTGCTGTAACAGGATTGTCTTGTTCGCGCCAGCCTGCGGTGCGAACCCCGCAACTGACGAAGGCACCAGACGGTGCAACTCCGTCGAGCCAAAGGCCGTCGTCCAGTCCCGCTGAGTCGGCCTGGGGTAGCTGCCTAGCCGCTCGAGACGGCGGCGTACGGATAAGCCGTCACCGATCAAGGTCCCGGTTGCTAACAGCATCGCGCACAGGGCATAAACCGCGAGGGCTGCGACCGCGAGCATTGAGAAATGCCGTAGCAAGATCAACCCGAAATCGGAGCGCGGCGCCTCCAACAACTCGGGTTCGACCATGGCGCCTGCGACGGCAACAGCGACGATGGCACTCGACAGGACAATCATCCACGGTCGCATTAGCACTACTCCGAAGCCCGCCGACCGCATTATCACGTTCGGCCGCTACCGCGTTCAATCGACGGTACCGCCCTTTGATTGAATTTTTGTTATATTTTCTCGACGCCCTGATCGTCGGTCGCGCGCGCCTTGGTCCAACTGTCGCGCAGCCCGACGGTACGATTGAATATAAGACGGTTCGGCCCACTAAGCGGATCGAGGCAAAAATAACCCTGCCGTTCGAACTGCACCGGCTCGCCTAGTGTCGCTGCGCCGAGTGCTGGCTCGACCCGACTTTCGGTCAGCGTTACGAGAGACATCGCGTTCAGCTCGGCGATCAAATCGCTGCCGGTGTCCGGTTCGGCGCGGTCGAAGAGGAGGTTATAGAGGCGGATCTCGGCTGATATCGCGTCCGCTGCGCCGACCCAATGCAGGGTGGCCTGAACCTTGCGCCCGTCGGCCGCGTTGCCCCCACGCGTCGCTGGGTCGTACGTGCAGATCAGTTCCACCACCTCGCCCACAGCGTTCTTCACCACCTCGCGGCAAGTGACGAAGTAAGCATACCGCAGGCGAACCTCGCGACCGGGCGCGAGGCGATAGAACTTTTTGGGCGGGGCCTCCATGAAGTCGTCGCGTTCGATATAAAGCTCGCGCCCGAACCGGATGCGGCGCGTACCGGCCGTAGCGTCCTCCGGGTTGTTGACCGCCACTAGCTCCTCGCCGGAGCCAGAGGGATAGTTGTCGATGCGGAGCTTCAGGGGGCGCAACACGGCCATCCGCCGCGGCGCGGTTTTGTTCAACACATCACGGATCGAATGATCGAGCATGGCGATGTCGACGACGCTGTTTGCCCGCGCGATGCCCGCCCGACGAACGAAATCCTGGATCGCTGCAGCTGGGACGCCGCGGCGGCGTAATCCCGCCAATGTCGGCATCCGGGGATCATCCCAACCGGTGACATGCCCGTGCCGCACGAGCTGGGTCAGCACCCGCTTGGAAAGCACCGTATAACCGAGATTGAGACGCGCGAACTCATACTGCCTCGGCCTTGAGGGCACCGGCAAATTATCGATCAACCAATCGTATAGCGGTCGATGGTCTTCGAATTCGAGCGAGCATAGCGAATGGGTGACCCCTTCGATCGCATCCGACTGGCCATGCGCGAAGTCATAGGTCGGATAGATGCACCATTTCGTGCCGGTGCGCGGATGAGCGGCGTGCAGGATGCGGTAGAGCACCGGGTCGCGCAGGTTCATATTGCCGGCCGCCATGTCGATCCTGGCGCGCAGGACGCGTGCGCCATTCGGGAATTCGCCGTCCCGCATGCGATGGAAGAGATCGAGGTTCTCGGCGACGGTCCGGTCCCGGTAGGGGCTGTTGCACCCGGGCTCGGTTAAGCTCCCACGCATTACCCGCATCTCGTCGGCGGGAAGATCGTCGACATACGCCTTACCCGACCGAATCAAGTGCTCGGCCCAATCGTAGAGCTGGTCGAAATAGTCGGAGGCGTAATAGAGGTGCCGGCCCCAATCAAAGCCGAGCCAATGGATGTCGCGCTTGATCGCGTCGATATATTCCTGCTCTTCCTTGGTCGGGTTGGTGTCATCGAACCGCAGGTGACAGCGCCCGCCATATTCCTGCGCCACGCCGAAATTGATCCAGATCGCCTTTGCGTGACCGATGTGCAGATATCCGTTGGGCTCGGGCGGGAAACGGGTCACCACCTCAGTGGTGCGTCTTGCAGCAATGTCGGCATCGATGATGTCGCGGATGAAGTCGCGACCCGCTACTACCTCCGCCGTTTCGCTCGCCATCGCTGGCCCCTGCTACAGTCGCCGGTCTAATGTGGCCAGTCCGGTGGGACCAGCCAAGCCCCAAACGAGGGTTTACACCTCGCGGATACGTTCGGATTTTGTCGCTTTAGCGATGGCTTCAAAGGCGGCGACAGTGTCGAGCATCTCGCTTGTCGGGATCGGATATGGTGCGACGCCGGCGACTGCGTCGGCGAAGGCTTCGAGATTGGCTCGAACCGTGTCGACCGCCGGAAAGCTTAGGTGTTGCGGCTCGGCGGCGCTGCACCGCAGGATCACATCCGTCCTTCCAAGTGCTTCTGCCGAAGCATCGCGGCCAAAGGCATGAAGCCGGAAGTAAGCAGGCGTAGATCGCACCATCGCCAGAGTACCGCTGACTCCGCTGGTGAATTCGAGCAACGCCGAGAGGCTGTCGAGCGGATCAGGCGGCGACTTGTGCGACAGCAGTAGCGCCTGCACGCGCCGGATCGGTCCGGCGACAGCGACGAGAGCGTCGAGCATGTGGATGCCGGTCCCGGTCATCCCGCCGGCCGGCGATTCCTCGGGCGAATAACGCCATTCGGAAAACGTCCCAGCGACTTCGTTGCTGAAATGCGCTTCGAAGTGGAGAAGCCTGCCGAGTTCGCCGCCCTTGACCAGCCGCAAGAGCTCGCGCAGCGAAGGAAAAAAGCGTTTGTCGGTGCCGACCCCCAGCACCACGCCGGACTCGCGGCAGGCACCGATCGCACGCTCCGCATCGACCTTCGTTAGGGCCAGCGGCTTCTCGCAGAACACCGCCTTTCCCGCCCGTGCGACAGCGATGATCTCTTCGCAATGCAATGAATGCGGTGTCGCCAGTACGACGGCGTCGATCGTGGGATCGGCGAGCACCGCTGGCAGGTCCCCGACCAGTTCGAGCTGAGATCGGACGGCGATGTCGCGTATCCGCTCGGGATTGCGGCTGACCGCGCGCGTAAAGCGCAGCTTATCGCTCTTGCCTTGAACCGCCCCGACGAGTGTTTGACCCCACCGGCCGAGACCGACGATCGCCGCGTCGATCATCGGCCGGTCCGCGCAATGCCAATTTCAGCGGGCGGGCGCGCCGAGATTCTTATGGAAGAAGGCAAAGACTTTGTGCCAGCCGTCGACCGCCTGCTCGGGGCGGTAATTCGGGCGATAGTGCGCAAAGAACGCGTGGCCGGCGCCGTCATAGCGGTGGAACTCGTAGTTCTTGCCCAGCCGCTTCAGTTCCGCCTCGTTGCGGTTGACCTGATCGGCCGTGGGGTTCGGATCTTCATTGCCGAACAGGCCCAGGAGTGGGCAGTTGATCCCTTCCGTTAGATCGACCGGCGCGACTGGTTGGGCCTTGGTCAACCGCGATTTGTCATCGACGACAACATTTCCGCCCCAGCAATCGACCGCACCCTGGATCAGGTGGGAGAGCTTACAGGCGGCGAGGTAAGCCTGCCGGCCGCCGGAGCAGAACCCGATCACGCCGACCTTCTGGCTGGCATGCGGTTGCGAGCGCAGGAAGTCGATCGCACCGGTCACGTCACCGAGCATCTGCTCGTCGGGAATGCCGCCGCTGTCGCGGATCTTCTGGACCACCGCCTCGTCCGCGCCATCGCCGACCCGGAAATAGAGGCTCGGCGCGATTGCGGCATAGCCGTGATGGGCGAATTTGCGGGCGACCTCGCAGGTCCATTCATCCCAACCCGGCATGTGATGGATCACGACGACGCCGGGATGCGGCCCGGCATTGGTCGGATGTGCGTAATATGCGTCGCCGCGGTCGCCGCCGTGCCCGCGGTAGGTCGCCATTCCGGCCTGTATGTTACGAAACGCCATGATGGACCCCTCCCTTGAGATGCCGCGGCTCTCTTGGCACCGAACCCCAGCAAAAGCAAGCCGCATATCATCCGTGGTTGCCGAGACGTCTTGACATTTCCACGCCGGTCTCGATCCCTGCGACAAACCTCCGGTTCAGGAGAAAATGGGATGAACGACGCCTTGTCCGGCCTTCGCGTGCTCGATTTCACCACCACGATCGCCGGCCCGCATTGCACGCGCCTATTGGCCGATCTTGGCGCCGAGGTGATCAAGATCGAGGCGCCGGCCGGCGACATGATGCGCACCCGGCCGCCCATGCGGAACGGCGCCAGCACCAGCTTCGGCCAGCTCAACGCCGGCAAGAAGAGTGTCGCCCTCGATCTCAAATCGCCCGCCGCGGTCGCGGCGGTCCGGCGGCTCGTCGCCACCGCGGCCGTCGTGGTTGAGAATTTCCGGCCTGGTGTGATGCGGCGCTTCGGGCTCGATTACGACGCGCTCCGGCCGATCAAGCCCGATCTCGTCTACTGCGCGATCTCAGGCTATGGCCAGACCGGCCCTTCGGCCGAGCTGCCGGCCTACGCGCCGGTAATCCACGCCGCCTCGGGCTACGATCTGGCGCATATGGCCTATCAGGGCGAAGCGCGGCGGCCCGACTATTGCGGCATCTATATCGCCGATGTGCTGACCGGCACCTATGCCTTCGGCGCGATCGTGACGGCCCTCTATCAGCGACAGGCGACCGGCGAGGGCCAGATGATCGACGTGTCGATGCTCGAGAGCATGCTGACCCTGACCTTGAGCGAAATCCAGAATGCACAGTTTGCGGTGGCGCCGCCCGACCGGCCGATCTTCGGCCCGGTGGCCACCAAGGACGGCTACATCAACCTGTCGATCGCCAGCGAACGGACGTTTCAGAACCTGGCGACCGCCTCCGGGCATCCGGGGTGGCTGATCGACCCGCGCTTCGCCGAGTACACGAAGCGGCGCGCCAATTGGGGAGAATTGATCGACGAGCTCGAACGCTGGTCGACGGAGCTGACGACCGCCGAGGTCCAGGCGGTCTTCGATCGGCACGGCGTGCCGTCCTCGCCCTACCGCACCGTCAAGGAGGCCATGGCCGATCCGCAAATCCTTCACCGGCGCTCCTTCACTGAGGTGCAGGATGCCGGCGGCCAGTTCCTTGCGATCAACCCGCCGTTCCATATGACCGCCGCGAAGGCTGCGGCCCGACCGTTCGTCGCGGCGCTCGGCGAGCATACCGGGGAGCTGCTGGCGGAAGTCGGCTACACCCCCGCGGAGATCGCGGCGCTGAACGGGCGCTAGCGCGCACAAAAAACAACGTAAATCGTGTTTTTGCCGTCAAAGAGCCCTGATCGTCCGATAAAATAATTCGTTATTTCAGATCGCTAGGGCGCAAATTCGCTACGCCGCGGATCAATGGAATTTTTCGACGGATCAACGAATTTTGAACACCCTAGCAATCGAATAACAATGGAATTCGTCAGGCGTCATTCAACAGTCTTTCGCGCGTCACGACGACCTCTCCGGCGGTGGTTAGGCGGACCATGTTGACGGTTTGAGCGAGGTCCGGCGAGCCCGAATAATAGGCCGGAACGACGCCGTTGCCGACCCGCGCCGCCCGGTCCCAATGACCGAGCGCCAGATAGTCGGCGCCGGTCGCGGCGATCTCCTCGTCGCCAAAGATCCAGGACGGGCGCAACGGGTTGGCCCGGGTTGCGGGCGGCTCGTAATGCCCGTGCGCCATCGCCACCTGCCAGCGGGTCGAGCGTGGCCGCGGCCCGCGCAACGGCGCCATGCTGAAGTAATCGCGATGTGCGTGCCCCCAGATTTCGAGATCGAGCGCCGGGAAGGACAAGGCTTCGTCGTGAGTTACCCCGAGGATGCTGACATTCGAGAGCTCCGCGAAGCCGCCACGGACAAAAACCGAGTCGGCGAGCGCCGGATCGTGGTTCCCGGGGAGGATCACGACCGGGAAATCGGCATCGGCGAGCAGCCCTCTCGCGCGTTCGAGAATGGCCCCGCCGAGCTGATCGTTTTCGAAGGTATCGCCGGCCAACAGAACAACATCCGCCCGCACTGCACGGGCGGTCATCAGCACCGAGCGCAACCCCGCTGTCCCGTCGCTGTTACGTGAGCCGGCAGCGCGATCCTCGTCGACATGCAGGTCCGAGCTGTGGACGAGGACAATTTCGGTGCTCATCGGCAAGCTATAGCTTCCGCGTCGGCAGGCCGCAATGTCGTCCCGTTTGCGACTCTAGTGCGCCTCTAGCTCGGCGATGTACCGCATAGTCAGGCGACAAGCGGCGATGAT
>JAFAHQ010000331.1 GCA_019237135.1 Alphaproteobacteria bacterium | reverse complement strand
GCGCGTTATGTCGACGCGAGCGCATTTTCGCGGGCGCTCCCGATTCTGCACCGGCGCGGGATTCGGTTCATGACCCTTCAAGGGGGTGAGCCGCTGGTGCACCCCGACATCGTTCGTCTCGTTTCGCAGTCCACGGCGGCCGGCATATCCTGCGCCGTCATTACCAACGGCTGGTTTCTGCCGGGCTATATCGGGTCGCTGCCAGAAGCCGGACTCGATCGGCTGATCATCTCGATCGACAGCGCCAACCTCGCCGAGCATGAGCGCAATCGAGGCTTGGAGGGATTGGAGCGCCGTCTGGCCGAGGGCATCGCCCAGGCCCACGCGTCAACCGCCTGCTCCGTTACGACGAATTGCCGGACACTATGCGGCGCCTAGGTTTCGACTGTGCCTCGTTTTCCTATCCCCGCCGCGAGCCGCTCGGCTCCACCTCTCTGGTTTATGGGGACTCGGAACTGGTCGACCTCGACCGAGACGAGCTGCTCTCCGCACTGGATGCAATCGGCCGGCTAAGGAAGCGGTTTCCCGTGCTGAATCCGCAGGCGTCGCTGGCCGAGGTCGCGCGCTATGTGCGGGGTGAGCCGCAAATGGTTCCCTGCATCGGCGGCTACAAGTACTTCTATTTGGACTGGAACCTCGACATCTGGCGTTGCGAAGCGTGGAACGAGCCATTGGGTTCCGTTTTCGACCTCGATCGCATTCCGAACCAACGCGAACCTTGCAACGCCTGCATGATGGGCTGTTACCGCAACGCCAGCATGCTGATGCATGCCGCCGTTGCGGCCACTGACGCCGCGCACGCACTCGCGGCCGGCCAAATCGGAGCCGGGGTGGCATCGCTCTTCCGGCGCAGCGTTGCACAGTCGCTCTGGGCGCTGATCGAAGAGGCCCCGAAGATGCGCCGCTTGGCTCGGCGGCGGAGGCGAACCGCGGCCAAAGCTGAAGGCTTGACCCGTAGCCGCCGCTCGGATGAAAGGGCAGGAGCGTGATCGCACGTGTAAATCAGCGAGTGTTGGCGATGCTGGATCGAAGAAGAATGTTAGCTGCTCTTGCCACCGCGATGGCCTTTCCGATCGGTGGTGCATTGGCCCAGCCCGTTATTCCGCCGGGTCGGCCGCCGATGCCCCAACCGCGTCGCGAGGTCCGTCCGCCGCGTCCGCCCGGACCCCGCCATTGGCATTGGTCGCGAGGCCGCTGGCGGTGGAACGGCCGTCGCTGGGTATGGGTTTCCGGGAGATGGCGCTAAGATGACGAATCCAGCTGCCGCTGCTGAGGATCGGCAATAGCGCTGGCGGCCGCTCGCCGGGATGGCCTCTGGCGGGAATCGTTGAAGATTGCCTCCGGGCTCAGGCGCACGCCCACCAACGCTCAAAGTCTCGCGAGGGAGGAAGATCGATGAAGCGCAAGGAATACGAAAAGGAGTTACGCAAGCTGCAGGTCGAGCTTTGCGCACTGCAGGACTGGATCAGGCACAATGGCTTGCGGGTGGTCGTGGTCTTCGAGGGTCGCGATGCCGCTGGAAAGGGCGGCACGATCAAAGCCATTACCGATCGGGTCAGCCCGCGCGTATTCCGGGTGGTGGCGCTGCCAGCGCCCTCTGATCGAGAACGGGGACAATTGTATGTGCAGCGCTATGTCGCGCACCTCCCGACGGCGGGCGAGATCGTGATCTTCGACCGCAGCTGGTACAACCGAGCCGGTGTCGAGTACGTGATGGGCTTCTGCACCGAGCAACAGCACCGCCACTTTCTGCGGGTCTGCCCGGAGTTCGAGCTGTTCATCGTCGATGGCGGCATTCAGTTGATCAAATATTGGCTGGAGGTCAGCGATGAGGAGCAGAAGCGCCGCTTCATTGCCCGAATCGAGGATCCGCTGCGCCAGTGGAAGCTCAGTCCGACCGATTTGTGCTCGCGAAGCAAATGGTTCGAATACTCGCGGGCGCGCGATATTATGTTCGAGGCAACCAATACAAAGTTCGCGCCATGGTATATCGTCCGGTCAGACGACAAGCGGCGGGCGCGCCTCAATTGCATTCGCCACCTGCTCAGCCTCATTCCCTACGAAAAGGTGCCGCAGAAGAAGGCGAAGCTCCCCGACCGTTCGATGAAGGACGCGTATGATGATGTGGCGTCACTGAAGGCCGTGCAGTTTGTCGCGGAGAGCTGCTGAGGCGGCAAGCAAGGAGGACGCATTATGTCGGAGGCATTGCGCGCCAATCCCGGCTCAGAAGGCGTCGCCTGGCACGCGGTCCCGGCAGATCAGGTTGTCAGCCGGCTGAAAACCGACCAGGCAAGGGGACTGGACGCAAGCGAGGCGTCTCAGCGGCTTGCCCAATACGGTCCCAACCGCCTGCCGGAAGGGAAGCAACGAGGGCCGCTGATGCGGTTCCTCGCCCAGTTGAACAACATCCTCGTCTATGTCCTGCTCGGCGCCGGCTTTGTGAAGCTGATGGTCGGCCTATGGCTAGACGCTGCGGTTATTCTCGGCGTCGTGATCATCAACGCCCTGCTCGGGTTTTTCCAGGAGGGCAAGGCGGAAAAGGCTCTCGATTCGATCCGCAACATGCTTTCCGCGGAGGCGAGAACGATACGGAGCCGAGAGACGCGGCTCATCCCGGCCGAGGAGCTCGTGCCCGGTGACATCGTGCTGCTGGAATCGGGCGACCGCATCCCCGCCGACCTCCGCCTTGTCGACATAAAGAACCTGCGCACCGAAGAAGCAGCGCTGACCGGCGAGTCGGTGCCGATCGACAAGACGACCGTCGCGGTGGCGGAGAAGGCAACGGTGGGAGACCGCGAGGGCATGGCGTTCTCGGGGACACTGGTCTCGTCGGGGCGCGGGACGGGTGTGGTCGTGGCCACCGGGAGCAATACCGAGCTGGGGCGCATCAATCAGCTGATGGCTGCGGTCAGCGCACTCGACACGCCGCTGCTGCGCCAGATCAAAAAGTTCGGCTACGCGATTACCGCCGTGATCGCCGGGGTGGCCGTAGTCGTTTTCGCCTACGGCAGATGGGTCCGGGGGATGGATTTCATTCCGATTTTTCAGACGGTCGTCAGCATCGCCGTGTCGGTGATCCCAGAAGGGTTGCCGGCGCTGATCACCGTCACCCTGGCGATCGGCGTGCAGCGCATGGCGCAGCGCAACGCCATCATCCGGCGGTTGCCCGCAGTCGAAACCTTGGGCTCGGTCTCGCGCATCTGTTCCGACAAGACCGGAACCTTGACCCTAATGGAGATGATGGTGGTGTCGGCGGTCACCGCCGATGGGGCCTATAAGGTGACCGGTCAGGGTTACGCGCCCGAGGGCGAGGTACTGAAAGACGGGGCGACTGCAGGAGGGGACCCGGTTCTCGGGCTGATGGGGCGCGTCTCGATGCTGTGCAACGATGCCGAGCTGCACCGGGAAGAGGGGGCGTGGAAAGTCGAAGGCGACCCGACCGAAGGGGCTCTCTACCCGTTCGGCAGCAAGCTCGGCCTCGAACGGCAGGCCCAGCAGAGCGCCTATCCGCGGATCGACGAAATCCCGTTCGAATCGGAGCACCGCTTTATGGCGACCCTGCACAAAGGTGCTGCCGGCAAGCAATTTCTGCTGGTGAAGGGGGCGCCCGAGGTGATCCTCGATCATTGCAACCGACAGGCAACCAGTAACGGCGAAGCTGTACCGCTCGACCGCGGCCATTTCGAGAGGGCGTCGGATGCGCTGGCGGCGCAGGGCGAGCGAGTGTTGGCCTTGGCGTGGCTCGAAGATCCGGGTGTCGACGCCGGCGGTCTCGGCCCGGCAGATCTCCCGAAAAATCTAGTGCTGCTGGGCCTGATCGGCTTGCTCGATCCGCCGCGGACGGAAGCGATCGAGGCTGTGAGCGAATGTCATGCCGGCGGCATTCGGGTGACGATGATCACCGGAGACCACAAGATCACTGCGGCGGCGATCGCCAAGATGCTCGGCATCGGCGACGGGACAACTGCGATCACCGGGGCGGAGATCGAGGAAATGGATACCGCGACACTGCAGGAACAGGTTCGCGACGTCGACGTCTTTGCGCGCGCGAGCCCGGAGCACAAGCTCCGTCTCGTCAAGGCGATCCAGGCGAACAAAGAGATCGTGGCGATGACCGGCGACGGCGTAAACGATGCGCCATCCCTCAAAAAGGCCGATGTCGGCGTCGCCATGGGGATCAAGGGCACCGAGGTTACGAAGGAGGCGGCCGAGATGGTATTGGCCGACGACAACTTCGCCTCGATTACCGCCGCCGTCAAAGAAGGGCGCACGGTTTACAACAACATCGAGAAAGCCATTCTTTTCATGCTGCCGACAAACGTCGCCCAGGCGCTGGTCATCATGGCGGCCATTTTCATCGGGTTTAGCGCACCAATCACGGCACCGCAGATCCTCTGGGTCAACATGGTGACATCGGTGGCGCTCGGGCTCGTCGTCTCGTTCGAGCCGCACGAGCTCGACGTCATGCACCGGCCGCCGCGCGCGGTTGACCGTCCGGTCCTGGACGCCTTCGGTATCTGGCGCGTCATTTTTGTCGGACTGGCGCTGCTCGCGCTAACCCTGTGGGCCTTCTTTTGGATGAAGTCGAAGGACGCGTCCGATGAGCTGGCCCGCGCCGTGGCCGTCAATGCGCTCGTGATCGGCCAGGTCTTCTATCTGCTCAACAGCCGTTACAAGCTGGACTCGTCCCTGTCGCTCAAGGCCCATCTCGGCAACAAATAT
>JAFAHQ010000285.1 GCA_019237135.1 Alphaproteobacteria bacterium | reverse complement strand
GCGGCAGGCGAGACAGAACCGGGTGCTTCTGATCCTTATCCGACGTCAGCGCTTCGTCGGCCGATACCGGCCAGGCGATGCCGAGAGCCGGGTCACTCCACAGCAGGCCGCGATCGTGCTCGGGCGAATAATAGGCACTTACCTTGTACATCACTTCGGTATCCGGCTCGAGCGTGCAATAGCCGTGGGCGAAACCTTCCGGTACGAAAATCTGGTTCCAGTCGGCAGCGCTGAGCACCGCCGCGACATGACGGCCGAAGCTCGGAGAGCCCCAACGTATATCGACGGCGACATCGAAAATCGAGCCCGCCGTCACGCGCAACAACTTGGCTTGGGCAAACGGCGGGATTTGAAAGTGAAGTCCGCGAACCACACCCTTGCTCACTGACAACGAGTGATTGTCTTGCACGAAGTGAATGTCAATGCCGTACTCTCGCAGCACGTTCTCCTTAAAAACTTCTGAAAAGAACCCTCTGGAATCGACGTATCGAACGGGCTTGAGCAGCTTGATGTCAGGAATCTCGGTTTCGACGATCTGCATGGTGACCGTTGCTCAACCTCCTCAACGATGTTGGCCGCAAGAACGGTGACGGCGGCCTATCCGAGTGCTTCCGGGAAGTACCTACCCTTACCCGGCGGCTCTCGCACGCTCCCTGACCCGCGCGATCGTCGCCGTCGTGCCCTGGCTCCGGAGAAGATCCACCAACAGCACCTTCCCGCCGTTGCGCCGGACGGTGTCGGCTCCGACGACCTGGTGCGGGCGATAGTCGGCCCCCTTGACCAGGACATCCGGCCGGATCGCCTCGATCAGCGAAAGCGGCGTGTCCTCGTCGAAGAGAAGCACGAGATCCACCGAGGCCAAGGACGACATAACCGTGGCCCTTGCCGTTTCGGATTGGATCGGCCTCTCCGGCCCCTTGAGGCGCCTGACCGAAGCATCGGTGTTGAGCGCCACGACGAGCCGGTCGCAGGCCGCCCGGGCCTGGGCCAGCAGATGGACGTGGCCTGGATGGATCAAATCGAAGCAGCCGTTGGTGAACCCGATCCTGAGGCCGTTTCGCCGCCATTCGCCGATGCGCTGCAGCGCGGCTTCGTGCACCATGACCTTTTCGTCGCTGGCAATGACGTTCCGGCGGTGCAGCTCCTCTGCCAGATCACGGCTGCTGACCACGGCGGTTCCCGGCCTCGCGACGGAAATCCCCGCCGCAATATTGGCGAGACGGGTCGCTCTCTCGAGATCCGGGCCGCAGGCGAATGCCGCTGCCAATCCCGCGACAAAGGTGTCGCCGGCGCCCGATACGTCGGAGACCTCCTGCACCCGCGCGGGCAGGTGGAGGGCCGGCATACCCCGACGCACCAATGTCAGGCCATGCTCCGAACGCGTGACGATCACGGCATCGCAGGCAGCGATATCGAGCGCCATCCGGGCCGCCCTCTCGGCGCCGTTGTCGTCCGCGGCGTCGACCCCGGTCGCCCGTGTCACTTCTTGGGAGTTTGGTGTCAGGACCGTGACATTCCGGTAGGCTTTGAAAGAACCTCTTTTGGGATCTGCGATGACCGGCCGGCGGGCCTTACGCGAGAGAATGACTACCCCCCTGAGCAGCCGATCGCACAGCACCCCTTTTGCGTAATCGGAGAGCACGACGACGTCGCTCTCGGTGAGCGCTCGCGAGAACCGGCGCCTAAGCTCGGCCGCAGTTTTAACGTCGAGTGGATCAACCGTCTCGTCGTCCACCCGTAACAATTGGTGCGCGCCCCTGGTCGTGAACCTCGTCTTTACGGTCGTCGGCCGATGCGACGTCGCGAACAGCCGGGCATCGATGTTATTGCCGGCGGTCGTGACGAGGCGCGTGATCTCGGCACCGGCATCATCGTCGCCGATCACGCCAATAAGGATCGCGCGGGCGCCCAGCGCCGCGACATTGTGGGCGACGTTGGCTGCGCCGCCCAAGCTCGCCCGTGCCGCGCTGACGCGCAGCACCGGGATCGGGGCCTCCGGCGAGATCCGGCTGACCTCGCCGGACACGTATCGGTCGAGCATCACGTCGCCGAGAACGAGCACGGTGCGGCCGACGAAGAGCGGGATGAGTCCAGCGATCTCGCTGTCCGCGATCTCGCCGCCGCGTAAAGCACCTGCCGCCTGCTCCATTATCGACAACACCGGGCCCTACCTGCTCCGACCTGAATAAATCGTATTTTACGCTAACCAAAGAGGCTTGCGCAGAAAAGTGAGGGAGGGTCGCGGCGGTGGCGAGCGGCGATTAGAGGGCCGGCGTGAGACCGAGCGATCGCGTCATGACGCCGGTGCAGTGAGCGCCCGAGCCTCGGCGCGGAACTGGCTCGCGCCGGGAGCGAGGCTCGCCGGCTGGGTAACCGGAAGACGGCAGGTGATTCTGGTTCCTTGACCCGAGGCCGCCTCGATCACGATGGTTCCGCCGTGCAGCTCGATCAGGCTTTTGACCAGCGATAAGCCGAGGCCGGCCCCCGATTGGCGCACGCCACGCTCGACCTTCTCAAAAACGCGGGCCTGATCCGCGGGCGAGATCCCGACGCCGGTATCCGCGACCGTCAACAGCAGCTCGTCTTCGTGGCGTGCCGCCTCGACGCGGATCGCACCGCCTGGCGGGGTAAATTTGATCGCATTCGAGATCAGGTTGAAGAGGGCTTGCTTGAGCCGCCGTTCGTCGCCTTCGATGACCCCGATTTCCGGGGGACAGCGAAGATCGATTTCCAGATCGCAGCTGCGGGCGCGCTCATGGGTCAGTGACAGCACGGCCTCCAGCATGGCGAAGACGTCGATGCGGCCGGTTTCGAGCACCATGTAGCCCGCTTCGATCGTGGCGAGGTCCAGGATGTCGTTAATCAGCCTCAACAGCAGACGCGCGCTCCCGAGTATGCTGTGACTGTAATCGAGCTGGCGCGGATTGAGGGCCCCGAAATACCGGTTCGCCAGAATCTCGGAAAAGCCGATGACCGCGTTCAATGAGGTGCGCAACTCGTGGGACACGTTGGCGATGAATTCACTTTTGAGCCGTCCCGCGGTTTCGAGCGCTTCGTTGCGCTCGCGCAGCGCCCGTTCGACCCGGGCCGTATCGGTCACGTCGAGATAGGTCAGGAGCACATTGCCGTCAGGCAGAGGCACCGTAGCCACCTGCAGCATCGAGCCGTCGCTGCGGTGGAGCGGGCTGCTCGTCGCTGCATGTGTGGTGACCTTGGCGATGACCTCTTGCTTCATCGCCGCCCAGTTTCCGCCATTGTCGAGAAAGGCGCGCATTTTGTCGACGATCTCGCCGATATGCGGCTCTCCGGCGACGTCGTCCTGCGACAATCCCCAGATCTTCAGGTAAGCGGGGTTGTGCAGCTTCAACCGGCCGTCGCTGCCGTAAACGGCGACCGCCTCGAACAGATTGTCGAGGGTCGCGCGCCGCACTTGGGTCAGGGTGTTGCACGATCGCTCGAGCGCCAGCCGGTCGGTCACGTTCTCGTAAATGAAGGTGAGCCCGCCGAGCGGGTGCGGCGAGATGGACAACAACAAGGTGCGGTCGTCGGGCAGATGCAGCAGCTCCTGCTGTCGGTGAATCAGCGAGGTGAAGAGTTGCAAGCGTTCGCGTTTGAAGGCGCGGAAATCGGCATGTTCCGGGATGCGTCGACGCTCGCGCAGCCGTTCCAGCACGTCGCCGAACGAAGGTGCGGCAGCGAGCCATTCCGCCTCGAGACCCCACAATACGGCGAACGCGGCATTAAAGAATTTGAGCCGTTGGTCAGCACCGTAGATTGCGATGGCTGCGCCGATGCTTTCGAGTACCTCAGCGTGTGCGCCGACGTGGCGCCGCAGTTCGGTTTCCACGGTCTCGACATCGGTACGATCGAGGGCGAAGCCGATTGCTCCTCCATCGCTGCACGGCAACTCGGTGAGGTCGAGCAGCCGGCGAGAGCCGCCGATCACGACATGCCGACGGGCGTTGCACCGGTCTGTGTCTGTCGCCATGCCGGCGCACGGGATCGCCGGTTCCTGGCCGCTGCCGATAGGCGTCAGCTCCC
The DNA here is from genome assembly GCA_019237135.1 of Alphaproteobacteria bacterium. Classification (GTDB taxonomy): domain Bacteria; phylum Pseudomonadota; class Alphaproteobacteria; order ATCC43930; family CGMCC-115725; genus AP-15. Next base: position 4,566 of record JAFAHQ010000285.1, on the reverse strand, counting down.
GGCCTTCGAGCAGCGCCAATTCGCGGGTCGCATCGAGGGCGCTCGCATACGCCCTGTTGCAATCGACCAGGGCGCGGTCGCCGTCGCGCCGCCAGATCGGCACCGGGATCGCGTCGACCAGCTTGCGCAGGCCCGCGGCCTCGTTGCCGGCTCGTCGGGCGCGCACTGCCGCGCTCCCGTCGACCAGCCACAGTACTGTTTCGCCGGTCGCCGCCCGCCGTCCCTCGATGGTGAACGCCCCGCCGCTGCGTAGGCCGACGGCCAGCGAGAATGGAGTGCCGTCGCGGTGCAGCGCCTGACGAGCGGCCTCGAGTTGGTCGGCATCACCGGGGGCAAGCTCGGCGAGAAACTTGGGGTAGGGAACAGTGTGAACAGAATATCCGTCGGAATCGCGCCCGACGGGCCAGCGAAAGGCAGCGAGCGGAACCGTGTCGAGCGCGGCCAAGGCCTCGGCCCGGGCACTCTCGCAGCTGGCACACGCGAGCCGCGATTTGCGCAATTTAGCCTTTGCCCACAGCAACAGTCCCCCTTGGGTTACCACGACAACCGCGCAAAATCCGGCAGCGAGCTCGATCACGGTTTTTATGCCCCATCTTCGCACGAGAGTATATCGATGATCGGTAGACTCTCGTTAAGAGGGCATAATAGGGTGTGATTTACCAAAAAACAAGAGCGATTATCGTGTCGATACATAGTCAGGGTTGTATAGGGTCCGGCTCTTGGCGTCAGCTAGGCCGAGAACCGCATAGGTGCCGACCGCGATTTGCTATCCCGATCGATTTGGCGCAGCTGGCGCGAGGTGGCCGCTGCTTCGCTCTTCTCTCCGTTGATCGCCACGCCGGCGGTAGGGCGACGAGCCGACTCCGTGACAATACCGGGACCCGAGAAGTCACGTCATCATGGGCTAGTGCAAACAGTCGAGAAGCGCCTTTGCTGCGTTGAGATCGGCCGTCTTGAAGCCCTCGGTGAACCGATGGTAGACCGGCGCCAGCAGCCCGCGCGCCTCTTTGCTCCGGCCTTGGTTGCGCCACATCCGCGCGAAGCTGGTGGCGGCGCGTAGTTCCCATGACAACGCGCCCTGACGGCGTGCCCAGTCGAGCGCCTGCCGGAAATGATCCTCCGCTGCTGCCGCCGCGTGGGGCGCGTTTTCCAATAGAACGAGTTCGCCCTTGATGCGCAGCAGTTCGGCAACGCACCAACCCTCCTCATTGCTCTCGGACAGCGCGAGGGCTTCGTCGACCGTTGCGCGTCCCGCGCCCGCTTGTCCTGCCGCAGCCAGGCCCTCCGCGAGCACGCCGAGAAATGCTCCATAGCGTAGAACCGACCCGGTCTCGCGCAGCTCGCCGAGCGCGGTGCGGAGAAGCGCCAATCCATCCTCGACCCTGCCGCGCTTGAGCAATAACCCGCCCTTCAAACAGCGGCCTTCTGCCTGCCATACCGCCATCGCAAGTTTTGCCGAATGGTCGAGCAGCATCGATACGTAGCGCTCCGCTGCGGCTAGGTCGCCGACCCGGAGAGCAATTGGGCATGCCGCAGTGGACAGCGCGTAGCACAGCGAAATCGTGTGATCCCGCGCCTGCACGCTCTCGATCGTCCTGCGGGCAGTGCGCATGGCCTGGTCCGGAAATCCTTGTAACCAAAGGATTACTGCGAGGACCATCTCTCCGGCTACCCGCTGGTCCCAGACAAAGCGGATCGCGTGCGACCGGAGCAGAGGGTCGACATATCGGTCGAGCATCCGCTCGATGCGGCGGCGCGCGTTGCTCAGATCTCCCATAAAACGCAACACCGTCCCGATCATTCGATCGGCAATCAGCCGATCGGCCGGATCAGGCTGTTTTCCGGCGAGCCGATGAAACCTTTGGGCAAATGCCAGCGCAGCTCGAAATTCGCCGCAGTTCATTCGATAGGACCACAGCCCCCAAAGCGCCCGCAATCGGTATTCGGTGTTTTTTAACCGGTCTGCTATCGCGAGGGCGCGCGTCCAGGCGGCGCCAGTCTCACCCGTGGCGCCCTTCGTATGAAACAGCGCCAGGCCTAGTGCCGCCTCGAGCTGCATCTCGCGGTTCGTGTCCCGGCCCGATCCCAGAGCGACACGGGAGAGTGCTTGTTCGACGCGCCGGCGGCATTCGTCGAGCAGCGACAACTGACACCACAGAGGCACCGCAGCGGCGGTCAGCGCCATCCCGATCGACGCCTCGCCGCGCGGCGAAAAGGCCCAGTCCAGGGCCGTGCGGACATTGCCGATCTGGCGGCCATAATCCGTCAGCCACTCGGCCGTGGGCCGTGTCTGCCATTCGGCTTCGGCTTGCCCGCAGAGATCTTTGTAGTATTCGGCGTGCCTGCGCGCGGCTTGTTCTAACTCGCCGTGCTCAGCGAGTTTCTCGCGTGCGTAGGCACGCGTCGTTTCGAGCAACCGACAGTGCACTGCGGCGCCAACGACATCCGCTGTAACCAGCGACTTGGCGACGAGATTTGCCACATCGTCGACGACATCCGACGCCAGCATATCGGCGTTCGAGATAACCGCACCCGCCGCCGCCAAGGTAAAACCGCCGGCGAAGATCGACAGTTGCCGCAGCACCTTGCGCTCGGATTCGGAGAGCAGTTCGTAGCTCCAATCGAGTGTCGCCCGCAGGGTCTGATGCCGCCGCAGTGCCGTGCGGCGACCCTCGGTCAGGAGGCTGAAACAGTCGTCGAGCCGGGAAGCGAGTTCCTGCATCCCGAGCGTCGAAGCGCGTGCTGCCGCCAATTCTAGGGCAAGCGGGATGCCGTCGAGCCGCCGGCAGATGGCCGCGATGGCCGCGACGGTTTGCTGATCAGGCGCGAAGTGTGGGTCCGCCTCCTGCACCCGCGCGACGAACAGCGCCACCGCGCCGTGTCGCAGCACGTCCTCCAACGCCTGCGTATCCTCCGCCGGCACGGCGAGCGGCGGCACCCGATAAAGGTGCTCACTCTCGGCTCTGAGCGGCTCGCGGCTTGTCGCGATCACGCGCGCTGCCGGGTTGGCGTGCAACAATGCTTCGACCATCCCGGCTGCCGCGTCGATCACATGCTCGCAATTGTCGAGCACGAGCATGATCTGCTTTGAGCTGAGTGCCGCCGCGATTCGCTCGGGCGAAACGACCCCCGACACGAGCTCGAGCCCGGATGCCACGGCGACGGTGATCGGGACGAGCTGGGGATCGGATAGCGACGCGAGCTCGGTAATCCAGACTCCGTCGGCAAATTGGGGTAGCCGGTGCCGCGCCACTTCGACGGCGAGGCGCGTCTTGCCGATGCCGCCCGTGCCGGTCAGGGTGACGAAGCGGTGATCGGCCACGAGGCCGATCACTTCCTCGATCTCGTCGCCTCGGCCGATCAGATCCGATGTCGGTGCCGGGAGGTTCGTCGGAACGCGCCGCGGACTGGAAACGTCCGAAGCCGTCTCCGGCTCCGTCTGCGTGTTCTGGCCTGCGGGCAGCGCACGGATCTCGCCCGTGAACTGGTACCCTCGACCCACGACGGTCCGGATCAGGTCGTGGTCCGAGAAAGCCTTGCGCAGCGCCTTCACTTGGGCGTGCAGATTGTTGTCCTCGACGATCCGGCCGGGCCAGGCCCGGCTCATCAGCTCGTCTTTGCTGACGACGGCCCCGTTGGCTTCGACGAGCGCCACGAGCACATCGAAAGCGCGCCCGCCGAGCTCCATCTGCCGGCCGTCGGCGAGCACTTCGCGGCGCCGCGGCAAGATCCTAAAACGGCCGAACTCGAAGCTCGCCCGCGCTTCGGATACGGAATCCATGGACGGCGATTGTAGCCGACCTTTTCAGGCGAATTCAGATCTTTTCTCGCGCGGATGCCGGGTAGCGCGCCAACCTAGTAAGAGAGAATCCCATGTGCTTTGAAAGCAAGCGAGCGGCACCCGGCATCAATCTGCAGGATTACCTGTCACCGCGTCTCAGCACTCCGCAAAAGGGCGCATGGTGTCCATCAGCTGTGCACCGGACACAGGTTTTTTTCACTGCTTTGTCGGTTATGCGCTCACTCAAACGTCGTGGATCGACAGCATGCCAACGGGTCGCAGCCCTGATCAAAGTCGAGAGTCATCATGACCATGAGAGAATACGAGGAACGGTTCCGTTCCCCAACCCCATCACCGCACCAAGTCTTCGCCGCCGCCCGCGGAACCAACCGTGAGCGGCGCGGTAGTCTACGCCTCTGGGTGGCCGCGGCCTTGGTCGGGATGATGACGATGACTTGTAAGTTTGGATCTCATCATACCGTTCACAGTGGAACAAGCGATCGCTCGCAGCTATCGGAGTCCGGTACCCCATGACCCGCTGGATCGCACTCGGTGACAGATTGCACATCCGCTTTCCAACCAGCGATTCACGGACGAGGACCCCAATGACCTTTTCAGACGAATTCAGACTTTTTCTCTGAGGGATGTCGGCAAGCGGCGCTAAGACGGCAAGGGAGAGACCAGCACCCTCGCAATTTACGCCAGACCAGCGAGGTGAATTCCTGATGCCTGCAACCAAACGGAGCAGCAGACGCATAGTAAACTGCAGGACGAATTTATACGCG
>JAFAHQ010000264.1 GCA_019237135.1 Alphaproteobacteria bacterium | reverse complement strand
GCAGGCATGCGGCTGCGGGTGCTCGTAAGCGCTTTCGGATGCGTGCGGCTCGCCGGTCCGGTAATCGACGTAGTAGTGACCCTGCGCCGGTCCGTCGATGCCGTAGGCCCAATGGAGACCGGTGTTGAACCATTGCGGCGAGTTCGGGGCGCCGATCTGCCGCGCCAGCATCAGCCGGGTCTCGTCGTAGAACGCGCGGGCGTCCGCCTCGGTGTCGAAATAGCCGCCCTTCCAGCCCCAATAGGTCCAGGTCCCGGCCATCCGGTCGAAGACTTGGCGGGCGCTCGTTTCGCCGCCATAACGGGCGGCTGCGGGCAGGGCCGCCAGCGCTGCCGAATCGGGGGTATGGCGCCACAGCCAGGATGGCACGCCCTCTTCGGCAACAGGCGCCAGACGCATCGGGACCCCGGCCTTGCGGAAGTACTTCTGGGCGAGAATGTCAGAGGCGACCTGACTCCAATCCGCCGGCACCTCGATTCCCTCGGCCTGGAAGACAACCGAGCCGTCGGGATTGCGGATCTCGCTGGTTGCGGTTCGGAACGGAACCGTCGCGTAGGGATCCTGACCCGCCGTCGTAAACCGACGCGTGATGTGCATTCCTTCCCCCGAGCTACAGGTGCCGCCGCCTTGCTTCCCCCAGGCGGTTCACCGTATCAAAAACCCAATATAGCGTCATTGATGCGATCCGTCCACAATATATAGAACGGGTGAGCCAGACCACACCCCCTACCACCGGATATCGGCGATGCCATATACTCGGCACTCCCGGAAAACCGCTCCGGACACGGATGGAGCAATGACGCTCGGTACGCGTTTGCTGACCTGGCTGCGGGGCGAGCTGGTCGGCACCGACAGCCTCGGCAATCGTTATTATCGCGAGAAGGGCGCCAGGCCCTTGCGGCGCGGCGGCGGGCGGGCCAGCCGCGAAAAGCGGTGGGTAATGTATAACGGCGAGCCTGAGGGATCGAAGGTGCCCGCGGAATGGCACGCCTGGCTGCACCACACGGTCGATGAGATCCCGCGAGCGGACCGCGTCCGCTATCCGTGGGAGAAGGAGCACCAGCCGAACATGACCGGGACACCCCTCGCTTATTATCCGCAGGGCTCGATCCTTCGCGGTGGCCACCGTGCCCGCGCGACCGGGGATTACGAGCCGTGGACACCCGAATAGGCGTGGAAGACCACTCATGACCGGGAATGTGATCGAGACGGTGATGGGCGGGGTCGTGCTGGTCGTCGCCGCGCTGTTTTTGTTCTTCGCCTATTCCACGAGCCAGGTTCGAGCGGTCCAAGGCTACGAGGTGACCGCGCAATTCGAAAGCGTTGCCGGCATCCGCGACGGCGGCGATGTGCGCATCGCCGGGGTCAAGGTCGGCTCGATCCTGTCGGAGACGCTCGATCCCAAGACCTTCCTCGCAACCGTGCGCCTCAGCATCGATCCGGCCTACAAGTTGCCAGACGACACGGTTGCCGAGATCATTTCGGCGGGCCTCCTGGGGGACCGCTTCCTGGCACTGGTTCCCGGCGGCTCGGAGCAGATGATCCCGCCCGGTGGCCGGATCAAATTCACCCAGTCCCCGGTCAGCCTCGAAAACCTGATCGGTCAGATGATCTTTTCGCAGCCCGGCGCGCAGAAGAAGCCGGAGGAGGGCGAGACGCCCTCCAAATAGCCATGGCGGTGTCGAGCATGTCCGCAGAATTCCCGGTCTGGCGCACGCCCGAAGGTGAGCCCGTCTCCTGTGTCGAGAAGATCAAGGTGCTGAATGAGAACCTCGCCGAGCTGCGCGAGTTGGCGCAAGAGGCGTTCGAGGACGCGGTGCTGATGGGGTGCGACGAGCGGCAAGTGCGCGAGGTCCTCGCCGGGATCATCGCCGGGATCGTCAATCCTTATCGGAAATGAGCCCGCAAATTCCGCTGCCGGCCGCAAAAAATCCGCTGCCAATTCGGCTGCCAATTCCGCTGACCGGCAGCCTCGTCTTGCCGTCCTAAGTTACTGATAAGAAGAAGTTCTTGGCGATGGGGCGGGTCAATTCGCCGGTTCGTTTGCAAAAATTCCCTGCCCGGCAGCGGAATGTGCTCTGGCTTGCAGCACTCGGTATTGCGCTCGCTGGCCCGGGATTCGCCGAGACGATCGGGGAGCCGGTGGCGCTACTCCAAGGGCTCGACAAGATCACCGCGCGCGTCTCGAAATTCGAGGCCCCGGTCGGGACCCCGGTGCGGTTCGGCAACTTGTCGATCCGGGTGCGCGACTGCGAGAAGAATTCGCCCGAGGATCCGCCGGAGAGTGCCGCTTTCCTTGAGATCGACGAGCTTCATCCGGGCGAGGCGAGTTTGCGTGTGTTTAGCGGCTGGATGTTCGCCTCGAGCCCGGCGCTGTCGGCGTTAGAGCACCCGATCTATGACGTCAATGTGCTGGATTGCAGGACGGCGAGCGGGTCCCCGCCGGCATCCTCGGGCAAGGTCGAGGAGAAGACCGCGCGGTAGGAGAGCGCCTCGGCGAGCAGCCGGTGATAGTGCCTGCGGCTGATCTCGATGCCGCCGAAGCGGGCCAAGTGTGGTGTCAAGAATTGGGTATCGAGCAGGCGGAAGCCGCCGGCGCGCAGCCGGGCGACCAAGTGGACGAGGGCGACCTTGCTCGCGTCGCTCTCGCAGCTGAACATGCTCTC